>NZ_JAASHD010000096.1:0-515 GCF_019734375.1 Clostridium sp. K04 | reverse complement strand
TCTATTCAATTAGATATTAAAGGGTTAAAAGATGAAGTTAAAGACTTAAAAGAGGGTCAAAAAATAATTGAAAAGAAACTTGATGGAGTTGTAGAGCAGACAGCAGAGCTATTAGAATTTAGAACAACTGTAAAAACAAAACTTGATGAATTAAAAGAAGTTGAAGAAGTAACTAAAGTTAATTGTTATGATATTGCAAAATTAAAAGCAGTCAAATAGATTTGAGACCAGGAGAGTTAAAGGAGCTTATAGCTCCTTTTTTTGTAGCTACAAAAGATAGTAGGTGGGAGAGAGAAGATATATAAATAAAAGTCGTGTTAATAAATTAATTATTGAACAATAATATAAGTAATTCTATTATTAAGTTAATAAATTAATTAACTAACTAACTAACGGAGTGATTATAGTGGCAAGAAAAACTATTAAAGGCTTAGAAGTAATAATTACAGATTTAGAAAAGCGTTTAAATGAACAGAATAAAATTAATGTTGAATTACATAATCAAATATCAGAAA
>NZ_JAASHD010000095.1:0-584 GCF_019734375.1 Clostridium sp. K04 | reverse complement strand
AAAAAAAAAATAAATCCCAGACTCTATAAGCCTAGGATTTATGGTAAAATATTTTTCATGCTAACAAAAAAAATCTTACAACAAAATTATACTTTAAATCGAAAGTTTTATCAATTAAAACTTCCTTTTGATATAGATTGCATAATTCCAGAAAATGATTCGGTGAGATTACTAAGTCAGTTTGTAGAGGAGATGGATTTAACTAGACTATATTCTACTTATTTTAGAATAAGAGAAAATCAAGTACCGCCAATGAATATGCTGAAAATTATGCTTTATGGATATATGAATGGACTTTATTCTTCAAGAGATATAGAAACTGCATGTCGAAGAGATATCAATTTTATGTTTCTACTAGAGGGTGCTTCGCCTCCGGATCATTCAACATTTGCAAGGTTTAGAAGTTTACATTTTGCTCCATGTGCTGAAAAAATCTTAACAGAAGTAACCAATTTTCTTTATAAAATTGGGGAAATATCAGGTGAATCTATATTTATTGATGGTACTAAAATAGAAGCTTGTGCTAATAAATATACTTTTGTTTGGAAGAAAGCTATTACAAAAAATATGGCTAAACTATTAAC
>NZ_JAASHD010000094.1:0-622 GCF_019734375.1 Clostridium sp. K04 | reverse complement strand
GGGGTATAGCTCAGTTGGGAGAGCACTTGCCTTGCACGCAAGGGGTCAAGGGTTCGAATCCCTTTACCTCCACCAAAAGCTACGATTAATTTCGTAGCTTTTTTTGTTATATAAATAAATTTAAAAGTTTTCGGGAAAATTTTTAAGGAATTTTGAAAAAATACAATATTATTATTGGATCAGTAAAAATATAAGGTATTTATAAAATAGAATATTTGAAATGTGATTTTTTATAAACTAAAATTTTTTTTGAAACTATCCAATTTGTATAAGAGTATTCTTACAACTTAAGTAATAATTTATATAATAAGTATTAATATTTATTATATAAATTATAGCTTAGATGTACTGTATATGTAGAAAAGCAGGCAATTATAAATAATATAAAATAATTTTTAAAAAATATGTTGACATAAGAATTTAATAATGATATTATAAGGAAGTCGTCAGGACAGCAAACAACATTTAAGAAAAATAAAAAAAGTTTTCAAAAAAAGTGTTGACAAAAAGTTTTGATGATGATAAGATAAAGAAGTCGCTTGAAGGCGACAGAGTAAATGGTCTTTGAAAATTGAACAGAATATAGTTAAAGTAAACCAGCAATTCTTTTGAGAGTCTTAAA
>NZ_JAASHD010000093.1:0-634 GCF_019734375.1 Clostridium sp. K04 | reverse complement strand
TTTCTGATATTTGATTATGTAATTCAACATTAATTTTATTCTGTTCATTTAAACGCTTTTCTAAATCTGTAATTATTTCCTCTAATCCTTTAATAGTTTTTCTTGCCACTATAACCACTCCGTTAACTAATTAATTTATTAACTTAAATATAGCACTTTCTTTATTTTGTTCAATAATTAATTTTGTAACTTAATTGAATTTAAAACTCCCTAGTAAAAATAAAAAAAGTAAAATTTCATGTACATCACATAAAATTTCACTTTTTCATTGTTCTATTTTACTGCTTTTAACTTTGCAATATCAGCCCAGTTACTAGCTGTTATTACTTCGACATTAGTAACATCTTTCTTGATCGCTTCAACATCAATTTTTATCTGTTGAACTGTATCTGTTATTTGGGTTCTAAATTCTAATAAATCAGCAGTTTGCTCAACTACTCCATCAATTTTATTTTCAAGTCTTTCTTGACTCTCTTTTAACCCTTTTATATCTTGTTGCATAGCTTTTAAAATTTCTAATATTTCTTTTTCCATATACTATTTCTCCTTTAAATTTTTTTAAGTTTTAGTTTACTTAATCATTATATCATAAAAGGACACCTTTAAAGATGTCCTTTACGGAGCAAATCTTCTA
>NZ_JAASHD010000092.1:0-652 GCF_019734375.1 Clostridium sp. K04 | reverse complement strand
AATAATTACAGATTTAGAAAAGCGTTTAAATGAACAGAATAAAATTAATGTTGAATTACATAATCAAATATCAGAAATGCAAATGATTGCTGATGATAAATTTGAAAATAGTCCAATGTATCATCAAATGAATGGTGAAATTGAACAATTAAAGGCAGTTATAAGATTAAATGAAATAAACACTAAATCTAAAGATGATACTATTAAAGGGGATAGAGATACCATACAAAAATTGCTGAAGGAAATTGAAGAATTAAAAAGCAATAATTGTGTTAATAAATTAAAAAATGAACGTGGTGCTGGAAGAAAAGAAATGTTTACTGAAGAACAAAAGGCTAGAGTAAAAATGTTAAGATTACAAGGTAAAAGTTACAGAGCTATTGCTAAAGATATGAATTGTAGTGTTGCTACTGTTCATAAAATAATTAACGAACAATAATGTTAATAAATTAATTAGCAAACAAAGTGTTATTTAATTAATTTATTAACAAGAATATCAAAAATTAAGGGGCTGAAAATACGAATTTACAAGAAAGTTTATTTATAGTAAACTTTTAAGTGTTTCGGAAACCCTTACAAATGGCTTAAAACCGTAAATTTTAAAAAATAAAAATGAAAAAACTGCGTAGAAGCTTAATTCTGCGCAGTTTTT
>NZ_JAASHD010000091.1:0-853 GCF_019734375.1 Clostridium sp. K04 | reverse complement strand
AAGTATATCATTTTTATAAATAACATTCTATTAAACTTTTAAAAAGTTTAATAGAAAAATCCTACTCCAAACAACTGTTAATCTAAATAAAATTTAATTTGAAAATTATTTAGTCTTAAATACTTTCTACCGCCTTACGTATTAACTTACTCATTACGCTACTCTCCACTCCGTTACTTAATACTCCAGTTGGTCATCAAAAAAAATATAATTAATACTCCCTACCTAAGTCATTGAGTTTTTTTACTTTAATATTTCTTTATCTAAACCTCATACTATTTTCTCTTCTCTTATCTACAAGATCTATTGCCCTAGGTAATGCTGGTGCTATAATATCCTCTGTTGTTGCTAACCTTCCATACTCAGAAATTACAAAAAATCCATTAATTAATTCTAAAAGTATTTGAGTATTTCTATCAGTATCATTACTAGATTTTTTAATTTCTTTCATATCAAATTTGATTTGTTCTGCTACTTCTTTTGCTATTATTTTAATCATAGCTTCTGTTGTAATATCTGAATTTTGTCTATGCTCTCTAATTATTAAATCTAATGCTTCACTACTATATTTAAGATTATTTTTCTCTTTAACTTCTTCTATGTACTCTACATTTTTTTCTGTCATTTTATATTCTTTTCTTATTCTTGCCATCTTAAATTTAACTCCTTTTACTTTTTTATTAAGGGCTTTGCCCTCGCTATGCTCACCCATAAACTTAAAAAAAGTTTAATCAAATCCAAATATGAATTATAAAATATCTTAACTGGAAATTATACCTGTAGATATTTTATAAGAGCATAAAGAGAAACTGCCCCCAAAAATTTTGTGGGGCTAGGCAAAGCCTAGCATTTT
>NZ_JAASHD010000090.1:0-1143 GCF_019734375.1 Clostridium sp. K04 | reverse complement strand
GTATTATTTAGTATCGCAAACCTATTGTATTTCCTTGGGCTGAGAAGAGCAATGTTCATATAACTTAACAGATCGTTATGGACTATAAGGGGGAACTTATGAAAAAATTATCTACAACAAAAAAGGCTCTAATAGGTATTGGCTTAGTATTAGTTTTAATAATTGGAAGTGCATCATTTGCGCTTAATCACTATGCATCAAAAGTGGAAAGAGTTGAAATTGATAGATCTGTCGTAACTGAAACTGGTAAAGAACCAGCAAAGGAAGATCAAGATGTTGTAACAATAGCTTTATTAGGAACAGATTTTAGCCAAAATGAGAAATACGGAAATCTTTATGGTGCTTCAGACTGTACTATGATATTAGGAATAGATAAAAAAAATAATAAACTTAAGCTTTTCTCACTAATGAGAGATATGTATTTGGATTTACCTGACGGAAGTGGAAAACAAAACTTAAATTATACAATGGCCTATGGCGGACCAGAGCTTATATTAAAAACTATAAATACAAATTTTAATTTAACTGTTGATAAATTTATTTCTGTTAGTTTACACACTTTACCTGAAATTATTGATAAACTTGGTGGGGTTGAAATGAATATAACTAATGAAGAATTAAATTATATAAATGGATATATTAAAAATATTGATAGTGAAAATGGTACAAATACTGAAAAATTAACCTCAGCTGGTACTCAAACCTTAAACGGAACTCAAGCGGCTGCGTATTGTAGAATAAGATATACTGAAGGTAGTGATTATAAAAGAAGTGAAAGACAAAGAGATGTTCTTGAAGCTTTATTTAACAAATTTAAAGATTCATCACTTACAGAACTAATTTCTATAATGGACGATATTTTGCCTTTAGTAACAACTAATCTTACTAATAGTGAGATTATCTCTATAGCTACTACAGTTCTAGGCATGGGTACTCCTAATATAGAGCAATCTAGATTTCCTCTTGATGGAAAATCTGAAACTATCTATACAGACATGCTACATCTAACTATAGATGCTGAAGAAACTACTAATGATATACATAAATTCTTATATTCTTTAGACTAAGGGAGAGTAGATAGATTTGTGTAAAAAACAAATCTATCTACTCTTTTTTTGTATGATTAGTTGGTAGATTTGGAAT
>NZ_JAASHD010000009.1:52187-92424 GCF_019734375.1 Clostridium sp. K04 | reverse complement strand
TACTTTAACATGAACGTACCCGTATGGGTTATTTTTTTTGCAATTAATTAGTGTTGCACTTGATATTGTAATTTATCTTATAAAAAAACCTAAGAAATATAGATGAGCGCTCAAATCTATATTTCTTAGGTATAGCCTACATTACTAGTAACAATCCTAAGTAAGATTCTAAATATTTGATTTAGTTAATCCAACTTGCCTGAAAGTCAAAATTTCAATTTTGCTCCTTGAAGGTACACTTTAGTGTACTCATAGAACTAAAGGAGCTGAGTTTTTTTAATCTTCTTTTATTATTCTTTTAATATGAACTGTTAAATACATCATTTCTTCATCTGAAAGTTCATGATTAAAATCTTTTAAAACATATTTTTTTATTTTTTCTGCACATGAATAAGCTTCTTTATATTGTGTTTTTATCATTTCACAGAAATTAGTATCATCATCTTTTATTATCTTTCCACTAATCATTCTTTGTGCAAAGAATTTTAAATGAGTTATAAATCTCTCATAATGTAATGAATACTCGTCCAATTCTATGTTGAAATGGAATTTTACAATATTTAAGATATTTTGAATCATCTTAGTGATATCAAGTGTTTCATTCATATTTCTTGAATTTAGCTCTGCATTTACAATATGCATAGCTATTGATGCAGCTTCATCTTCTGGTAAAACTACATCTAATCTTTTTTTAATAATTGCTAAGGCTTCCTTACCAATTAAAAATTCATGATTATAAAACCTTTTAATTTCCCATAATAAAGCATTTTTAAAATTTAACCCTTGTTTATAACGTTCTATTGCAAAGCTAATGTGATCAGTTAATGTTATGTAAACATTATCATTCAATCTCTTCCCTAACGAATACTTTGCATAAGAAATAATTTCATTAGAAACCTGAATATACTCCAAAGGTATTTCTGCTAGTAAAGTCATTAATTTATTAGAATCATTTTTATTTTCAATAGAATAGATTTTCTCTATTTTGCTCTTATCTACAGTATCTCCAATTTTTTTTGGAATCCTAATCCGCATCCCATAACAAGAACTTCTTTACCGTTATTATCAAAGGTTCTAATTAAATTATTATTGATTATCTTATCTATCTTCATTTACTAACACCTTTTCTTTAATTTAAAGTACAAAAAAAGACCATACTCAAATAAAACAACATTTTTTATAATGTCATAAATAATTTGGTAAAGCCTGCATAACCAGTAACAACCCATGTCCTTTATTGTCTTTATGATAAAGATATCATAGTGATTTTTCTATGTCAACTAATAGAATTGTTTTTTATTTAACATAATTTAGTTATTTCATAATACAACTTTAAACCCTACTTATTTAATAATAAAAAAATTTCAAATTACAAGTGATAAGTTATAATCTAATTATTAAATTAATACCTAATTTCTAAAAATAAATTTTTATTTTCTATTTGGTAACCTATCACTTGCATATTGAAATTTAAACTAAAATTTATACTGCATTATTACTTGCAGCTTCTACTTTATTATCCTTTGAAAACAACTTTTTAAAACAAGAAACTGCTACTACAAATCCTAAACTTATTAATAACAGTGCAAATATTAATTGTAATCCATCTGTTAGGAACACAAATTGTCCTGCACCAATTTTCTTCATAATTCCAAGTATAGCTTGAACTAAAGCCGTAAATGTTACTGATAACATTACAACCATAGGTGCCCAAAGCATAAACCCTTTTCTCTTTGTAGATTTTAAAAATACTGCTAGGGTTATTAACACTAAAGCTGATAATAATTGATTTGCTGCTCCAAATAATGGCCAAACGTTATTATATCCACCAAGTGAAAGCACAAGTCCAATTACTAATGTAATAATTGTTGCAAAATATTTATTAGTCATTATCTTAGAAATACCAGATACTTCTTTTGAATCATCCTTAAATAATTCTTGTAATGACATACGTCCAATACGAGCAACAGAATCAAGTGATGTTAATGCTAATGCTGATACACACATTGTCATTATACAAGTAGCTACATGTTGTGGTATACCTAATAATCCTAAGAAACCTGCAACATTACTAGAAAATATTGCAAAAGGTGTTCCTTCTGGCATTTTTCCCCCAACAGCTGCAGCTCCAACTACCACTAAAGCAACAATACCAAGTAGTGATTCTATTAACATAGCTCCATATCCAATGCAAAGCATGTCCTTTTCATTCTTAACTTGCTTTGATGATGTTTCTGATGATACTAAACTATGGAATCCTGATACTGCACCACATGCTATAGTAATAAACAAAGTTGGAAATAAATATTTACCATCAACTTCAAATCCAACAAAAGCTGGTAAATTCATTTCAGGTCTTGCAACTACAACTCCTAAAACAGCTCCAACAATCATTCCAATTAATAAAAATGTACTTAAATAATCTCTTGGTTGCATTAATAACCACATTGGTGTTATTGATGCTAAAAATAAATAAGCAAATGTTACTATTAACCAAGTAGTTTTATCAAAGTATAATGGAAAAGCAATACCTATAGCTAACATTGAAACTAAAAGTACTACACCTATTATAAACTGTAAACTTTGACTTGGCTTTTTATATTTAATAAATGCACCAAATATCATAGCTACAACAATAAATAACATTGAAATAGATGCTGCTGATGCATTAGGTGTATTTAATGCTCCACCTTCTCCAAATCCATTAAATGTACTTGCAACTATATCTGAAAATGCTGCAATTACTAGTAAAGTAAAAATCCAAGCAAATAAGAAAAAAAACTTTCTTCCTGCTTTTCCTATATATTGTTCTATTAATCCACCTATTGATTTACCTTCATTTTTTACTGATGCATATAATGCTCCAAAATCATGAACTGCTCCAAAAAATATTCCACCTATAAGTACCCATAATAACACTGGAACCCATCCAAACATTGCTGCTATAATTGGCCCCGTTACAGGTCCTGCCCCTGCTATTGATGAAAATTGATGTGAAAACACAACTGCTTTAGGTGTTGGAATGTAATCTTCTCCATCCTCTTTTGTATAAGCAGGTGTTTTTGCATTTGGATCAATTCCCCAAGTTTTAGCAAGATATCTTCCATAAGTCACATAGGCAATTCCTAATACAACTATGGCTAACCCTACAATAGTTAATCCATTCATTTAAAATGCCCCCTCTATATTTAATTATAATTGCGCTCTCCTATTAGGAGATTATTAATAATAATAACATTTTTATGGTATTCTGTAAATATTTATCATTTATTATTATCAAATTACTATTTTACAACGTTTTCCATATACTTCTTTTCACAGAAATCGTTTACTTAACCTAATTTATTTCTAATTTGTTAACAAACTTAAAACAAAAAAGTGGCTTTCACCACTTTTTATATTAAATAGATAATAAATAAAAATTAAATTTATTTATTAATAACTGTTATTTTTTTATTTACATTTGTAAAATATAATAGCTGATTTCTTCCCTAACTACTTATGTTCTATTAATTCAGCTTTATTAACTTCATCAAATGCAATTATTTCTGCTAAAATTTCATTAATATCCAATTCATCATCCAAATTTACTTTAAATCTTATTCTAGTTTTTTCTGTTGATTGCTTGCTAACTTCTATTGATATAATATCTGCCCCAAAATTTCTAAACATATCTTTTATCGCCTCAACAGTAGTCATTATATATCCACTTGTTTCAATTTCAATATGTGCATGAGAATTTCTTTTTATTGTTATTATATTTTTAAATTTAAATACATCATTTAAAAAAAGATAAGCCACGCAAGTAATTACTATTGAACTAATATATATTCCTGATCCAACAGCTAAACCAATAATAGCAACTAAACAAATAGATGCTGCTGTAGTTAATCCTTTGACGCTCCTTTTATCTTTAAGAATTGTACCTGCACCCAAAAAACCAATACCTGAAATATATTGTCCTGCTAATCTAAAAACATCATTATTTCCTCCATTTAGTCTATAATATTCTAATGATGTTAATTGAATAAGCAATCCAGCTAGACCAACAACAACATGAGTTCTAATCCCTACGACCATACCTTTTTTCTCACGATTGTATCCAATAAAACCTACTAAAGCTACACATAAAACTGTTTTAAAAATTATTTCCATAATTATTTTTACATCTAAGTTTTTAAATACCTCTTGTATCACTCCCTACCTCCTTTAATTACCTTTTAACCCCAAATAACCTTGTTATTATATTTTATGTTAATATACTATTGTAAACAATAGTAGTAATATTTTTATATTGCATTCAAATTCATAAATAAATTATTTTTTTCTTAGCTATCCATAACACTTTGTAAATTCATTCCAAAATCATCTGTTAAATCATCAGCTAATTTATCTTTTATATTTATATTATTAATATCTACTTCTTCTGATGTTGCTGCATTTACAGGGTATGTTTCATCAACATATTTTAATATAACATTAAAGTTATTATTTTTAGTTTCTGATATTGCATTAACTACAATATCTCTATATCCATTTGTAATGTTATCAGTTATATAAATTGGCCCATTTATATTTTTTGTTTTTGAAATATATTCATATCCTTCATCTCTTTGAGCAAAAATAATCATAGTTTTACTTTCATCCCCACCAAAGTCTGCTCCCCAAAGACATACTATAACTTCATCAACTCCATCATCATTTAAATCTTCATAATAATAAGTATACTTATCTTCATTACTATTATCTAATCCAGTAACAGCAAAAATAGCCTCAACTAACTTTGCATTATTTTTAGAGTTATCATTTTCTATTAATTCACTTGAATTTGCCCTACATCCATTAAATGAAATCATTATTATAGAAAATAATATTATAAATAGTTTTTTCATACTCACTTTCTCCTTTTCGTAGTATAATTTCTTCTTCATAATATTATTTCCATTATATTTTTCATTTATTTATTAATAAAAATAGGTAGTGCCCATATAAGCACTACCCATGATTTATTATTTTAATTTCCAGATATCATTATTATATTGTTCAATAGTTCTATCTGATGAGAAGAATCCTGCTTTACTAATGTTAATTAATACTTTTCTATTCCAAGTTTCTCTATCTGAATAATCTTCAAATACTTTATCCTTAGTCTTAATATAATCTTCTATATCAAGTAATGTCATGAACCAGTCTTTGTTAATTAATTCATTATATAATCTATTTAAGTTAACTTCATCCCCAACTTTTAACATTTCATCGCTAACGATAAAGTCTACTAATTCTTTTATATCTTCTTTTTCATAGTATTCCTTTGAAATATAATCACCTTTCTTATAGTGTTCAATTACTTGTTCACTTGACTCACCAAAGATGTAGATATTATCATCTCCAACTAATTCATGAATTTCAACATTAGCACCATCTTCTGTTCCTAATGTTAAAGCACCATTTAACATGAATTTCATGTTACCAGTTCCTGAAGCTTCTTTAGATGCTAAAGAAATTTGTTCTGAAACATCACAAGCTGGTATTAATTTAGAAGCCTTAGTTACATTGTAGTTTTCTACCATAACAACTTTTAAATATTTATTTACTTCTGGATCATTATTTATGATATCTTGTAAACAAAGTATTGTATGGATTATATCTTGTGCAATTATATATGCTGGTGCTGCCTTTGCTCCAAAAATCATTGTTATTGGAGTTGTTGGAATATTTCCTGCTTTTATATCTAAATATTTATGAATGATATATAAAACATTCATTTGTTGTCTCTTATATTCATGAAGTCTCTTTATTTGAATATCAAAAATAGAGTTTTCATCTACTTCAATATCTTGTGTATCTTTTAAGTATTTCTTTAAAGCAATTTTATTGTGCTTTTTAATTTCTTCAATCTTAGATAAAACTTCTTTATTATCAACGAACTTACCTAAGTTTTCTAACTTAGTTGCATCTGTTTTAAAATCTTCTCCAATAAGACTAGTAATATAATTTGTTAATTCATTATTACAGTGTATTAACCATCTTCTGAAAGTTATACCATTTGTCTTATTATTGAATTTTTCAGGATATATATCATAGAATGGCTTTAATTCTTCTTTTTCTAGTATTTCAGTGTGAAGAGCAGCAACTCCGTTTACACTAAATCCATAATGCATATCCATACGAGCCATGTGAACTCTATCATCTCTATCTATTATATATACTTCTTCATTATCATATTTTGCTCTTACTAAGTTATCTAATTCTCTGATTATTGGCATTAATTGTGGAACTACTTTTTCTAAGTAAGCAATTGGCCATTTTTCTAATGCTTCGGCTAATATTGTATGGTTTGTATATGCACACATTCTGGTAACGATACCGATAGCTTCTTGCATTTCTATACCCTTTTCGCCTAATAATCTTATTAATTCTGGTATTACCATTGAAGGGTGTGTATCATTAATTTGAACAACTGCATGCTCATCTAATTTGTGTAAATCATATCGATTTTCTTCAGCTTCTAAAATAATTAATTGAGCTGCATTACTTACCATGAAATATTGTTGATATATTCTTAATAAGTGTCCTGCTTCATCACTATCATCTGGATATAAGAATAAAGTTAAATTTTCTTTAATGTCTTCTTTATCAAAATTAATTCCATCTTTAACTAATGCTTCATTAACTGTATCTACATCAAATAATCTTAACTTATTTGAACCTTGATTATATCCTGTAACATCTATATCATATAATGTTGAAGTTACTTTGAACCCACCAAATAATACATCAAATTTAATGTTAGATTTATTTAACCAACTTTCTGGTGTTATCCAAGGATTCTTTTCTGCTGTTTGTTTGTGATCCTTAAATACTTGTTTAAATAATCCATAGTGGTAATTTAAACCAACACCATCACCATTTAATCCTAAAGTAGCTATTGAATCTAAGAAACATGCTGCTAATCTTCCAAGTCCACCATTTCCTAATGAAGGTTCTAATTCTATTTCTTCTATTTCAGTTAAATCTTTTCCGTTAGCTGATAAAACCTCTTTAACTTCATCATATAATCCTAAATTAATTAAATTATTTGAAAGTAATTTCCCAATTAGGAATTCTGCTGAAATATAATATAATTTTTTTGATCCCTTATTTGTTCCTTTATTTTTAATGCATCCTTTTGTCATTTCTAATAATGCTAAATATACTTGTTCGTTTGTTGCCTTTTCAATTGTTGTTTGAAATCTTTCATTTAAGATTTCAGTTAAATTATTTTTTACCATAATAAATTATCCCACCTTAAATTCATTATTTTTATAATATATATTTAAAAATGTATTTTTATGATTAAATCATTTACACTTATATAATAACAATTTTTTTAATTTCCCCTTGTATATTTTTATGATATTTTGTACATTTATTATGCTACTTTTAAAAAATAAAATTTTTTTTATTTTTCTCTACCCTTTTCGTAAACCTTTTCAGCATTTCTTTTAAAATATTTTTCTAAAAAAATAGAGACACTAATATTTAGCATCCCTATTTTTTTACTTTTTCTTTATTTTAAATTTCATTGAAATAATTAATTACAACTTCTTTATCACTAAAATGATGTTTTACTGTACCAATTATTTGATAGTCTTCATGACCTTTTCCTGCTATAACAACTATATCATCTTTCCCTGCAATTCTACACGCATATTCTATAGCTTCTTTTCTATCCTCAATAACAGTATGACTATCTTTAATTCCTGCTAATATATCTTCTATTATACTATGCGGATCCTCTGTTCTTGGGTTATCTGAAGTTACTATTGTAACATCACTATATTTCTCAGCAATTTCCCCCATTAAAGGTCTCTTAGTTTTATCTCTATCTCCACCACAACCAAATACAGTTATTAATTTACCTTTAACAACTTCTTTCATTGTTTCTAATATATTTTCAAGTCCATCTGGAGTATGAGCATAATCTACAACTACTGTACATTTCATTTTATCATGATATACTCTTTCACATCTTCCTGCCACTGCTTTCATTGTATCAAATGCTTCTATGACATCTTCTACACTTACATACCCACCAACTACTAACATGCCTATAACACCTAATGCATTGTAAATATTATAAAGTCCTGGTATATGAAGTTTTACATTACCTTTAAATTCATCTCCAATATATAAATCAAATGTTGACCCATTTGCTTGTAAATCTAAATTCTTAGCTCTAACATATCCATCATTTACCCCATATGAAGTAACTTCTTTGTTATCAGTACTACTTTCATGTAAAGTATTTAACATTTTCTTTCCGTATTGATCATCACAGTTTATAACAGTACTTTTAGCTCCTTTTATAAACTTAAATTTTGCATTATAATAATTTTCAAATGTCTTATGATAATCCATATGATCTTGAGTTAAATTTGTAAACATCCCTCTACTAAAGTTTAACCCTTCTACTCTTCCCATTGCAGATGCATGAGATGATACTTCCATTAGACAATACTTACATCCTGCTTCTCTCATATCTTTAATAAGTCTAAATAATTCTATAGCCTCTGGAGTTGTCATATTTGTTGGAATCATTTTTTCTCCAATATAGTTAGCAATTGTACCTATAAGTCCAACTTTATTTCCTGCATGTTCTAATATGTGCTTCATCATGTATGTTGATGTAGTCTTTCCATTAGTACCTGTTACCCCTAAGAATGTTAAATCACTATCTTGTATATTAAAGAAAGTCTTTGCTATTATAGCCATGCATTCTCTAGTGTCTTCTACTTTTATATATGCAATTCCATCTTTAATATCATTTATTTCTTTACTATGAATAATAGCTTTTGCCCCTTTTTCTATAGCTTCATTTATTAAATCATGTCCATCAACTTTTACTCCTATAACAGCTATAAACATGCTCCCATCAATAACTTGTCTCGTATCTCTTGTTATATCCTTAATTTCTATTTTTGTATAATCTATTTCATTTGTGCAACTATACTTTAATTTTGAGTTACATACTAATTCACTTAATAACATTGTTAATCTCCTTGTTTTGAATTTTTTCTTATTCAAAGATTTTATTATTCCATAATATTGTACATCATTTATTACTATTTATCTATATACTGTATTCATCTTTATCTCATAATCCTTCCCCCCTTTTATACTTTTAAACCTTATTTTAAGCTTATATTTTATTAGTATATATTGACCTATTTCTATCATTCCCTATCTTAATCTCAAACTATTTTACTATATATACCATAACTTATAATTTTTAGTTGCATTTTTACTATGTTTGTAATATAATTTAACAAATGGATTTTTTTAAATTTAATATCATCAAGGGCGATGATTCATATAAGCTGACAATCTTATAGTTAATTACATTGTTTTCTTAACTATAACTTTTTAGTTAATATATCTGAGCCTTTAATTACCAAATAACTTGAATTTGTACAAGGCTCGCTAAAAGCGGGCCTTTTTATTTTTATTAAAAAGGGGGCAATAAAATGTGTAGTTTTGTTGTATTTTCATCAGACAAATTACCTTTATCAGATTTTGATAAAGCTTTAAAAAACGTAGTTCATAGGGGTCCAGACAATACTTATTGTTCTATTGAAAGTGGTTTATCTTGGGGCTTTAACCGTTTATCAATAATGGATTTATCATCTAATGGTAATCAACCATTTAAATACTCTTCTTGTGAAGTTGTATGCAATGGAGAAATATATAATTACAATAATTTAAAAGAATTACTATTACCAGAATATAAGTTTCATTCAAGTAGTGATTGTGAAGTATTAATACCAATGTATTTAAAATACGGTATAGAAATAATGTGCAAAATGCTTGATGCAGAATTTGCCTTAGTTTTATATGATGGAAAAAATAATTCAGTTATAGCTGCAAGAGATCCAATGGGAATAAGACCAATGTTTTATGGTTACACAAAAGAAGATCATAAAATTTCATTTGCAAGTGAAGCAAAAGCTTTAATTGATTATTGTGAAGAAATTATGCCATTCCCTCCAGGACATTATTATAAAGATGGAGAATTTGTTTGCTATAATGATTTATCAGAAACAAAATTCATAAACAATGATGATTTAGATACAATATTCACTAATATAAGAACTAAACTAATTGCTGCTGTTGAAAAGAGACTTCATGCTGATGCTCCAATTGGTTATTTATTAAGTGGAGGTCTAGATTCATCTCTAGTATGTTCTATCGCTCAAAGAATAATAAAAAGACCTATCAAAACATTTGCTATAGGTATGGATACTGACCCAATTGACTTAAAATACGCAAAACAAGCAGCTGACTATTTAGGTACAGATCATACTGAAGTAATAATAAATAAAGAAGATGTTTTAGGAGCATTAGATGAAGTAATTTATCATCTAGAAACTTTTGATATAACAACAATTAGAGCAAGTATTGGAATGTATCTATTGTGTAAATATATTCATGAAAATACTGATTTAAAAGTTATCTTAACTGGTGAAGTTAGTGATGAATTATTTGGTTATAAATATACAGATTTTGCGCCATCAGCAAGTGAATTTCAAAGGGAATCTCAAAAAAGAATTAAAGAGCTTTATATGTATGATGTTCTAAGAGCTGACCGCTGTATTTCAGCACATGCCTTAGAAGGTCGTGTACCTTTTGCTGATATAGATTTTGTAAACTATGTAATGAGTATTAATCCTGCTAAGAAAATGAACAGTTACAATAAAGGAAAATATTTATTAAGAAAAGCATTTGATGGACAAGACTATTTACCACAATCTTTATTATATCGTGAAAAAGCTGCATTTAGTGATGCTGTTGGTCACTCTTTAGTTGATTATCTAAAAGCATATGCTGAAGAAAAATATACTTCTGAAGATTTAGAAGCTGCTAAAGAAAAATATACCTACTGTACACCTTTCACAAAAGAATCTCTTTTATATAGAGATACTTTTGAAAAATATTATGCTGGAAATGCTAAATGGATTAAGGATTTCTGGATGCCAAATAAATCTTGGGAAGGCTGTAATGTTAATGATCCAAGTGCTAGAGTTTTATCTAATTATGGTGATAGTGGAAAATAAAATATTTATATTATTTATAAAGAGCTCCTATTTCAAACTATATAGGAGCTCATATTTTTATCTCAGTTCTATCTTCTTGCTTCTTCTTTTATTATCATAGCTACGTTATATTCTTCAATACTATTAAGCTTTACAGAGTATGATGTTGGAATATACCAATCTTCATTAACAAAAAAATCCTTCCATTCATCACTTACAAAAATATATCCATGCCTTGCATATATTTCATTTCTTGCAATAGCTAACTCATAAGTCGATAAATCTTTTAATTCATCTGCACTAACCTTTCTAGTGCTACTATCAGGAATTATAAAATCTCCATAATAATAATCGTTGCTATTTGAAAACCCTTCTTCCTCAACTTTCTTTATTAACATGACATTTTCATATTCTATATCACTTAAATCATCAGTTGTAATTTCATAATTACTTCTAACATACCACTTTTGATTATTAAAATAGTTTTTCATCTTCTTTTGCTTGAATTGATATCCATGCCTTGCATATATTTCATTTCTTGCTATTTCTAATTGCTCATCACTTAATCCCCTTAAATCATCTTCAGTTAAATATCTTGTACTACTATCTGGAATAATAAAATAATTATCTTTAGCTGAAACTGCAGTTACTATATTTACCTCTTTATTACATTTGTTTTGAAAATTGATATTGTTAGTGCTTAATATACCACTTGTAATTATCAAACCAATAATAATAATTACTACTTTTTTATTCATTGCATCCCCCAAAAGACTTTTTATACTACTCATCCTATGCTTCTTTTTAACATTTATTTACACACTTTCTTTATTATTTCATGTTATAATAGTATTATAATTAAATATTAGAGGTGTACGTATGAAAGGACTAGGACTAATTATTTTATGCTTAATAATTATTGCTGTAATTGCGTTAATATTTTATGGTGGTAATTACTTGTACAACTTAGGACTAAATCCAAAATTCCCAAAAGATTTAGTATTTAAAAATAATGATTCAAATAATAAATCCACTAAAACTAATCAAGATGAGACAAGTGGCGTTAAAAGCATAGATAGTGAGAAATGGTTATTTGAATATAGCAACTATGAAGATTTGTTCATTACCTCAAAAGATAATTTGAAATTACATAACTACCTTATAAAAAATAAAGTTACTTCAAATAAATGGGCAATAGTAGTACATGGATATACATCACAAGGTAAGCTAATGGCTTCTTATGCTCAAAACTTTTACAAAATGGGGTACAATATTATAATGCCTGATTTACGTGGTCATGGTCAAAGTGAAGGAAATTACATAGGAATGGGTTGGGATGAACGATTAGATATTGTTGATTTAACTAAATACATTATTAATAACTACGCTAATACTGAAATCGTATTATTTGGAGTTTCAATGGGAGCTGCTACTGTAATGACTACTTCTGGTGAAAAACTTCCTAGTAATGTTAAAGCTATAATAGAAGATTGTGGTTATACATCTGCTTGGAGTCAATTTGCATATCAATTAAAATCATTATTTAAGTTGCATTCATTCCCAATGCTCGAAGTAGCAAGTCTTATTTGCAAAATTAAATCTGGATTCTTTATAAGTAAAGTATCTCCAATTAAACAAATAAAGAAATCTATAACACCAACTTTATTTATTCATGGTGATAATGATGACTTTGTTCCATTTTTCATGCTTGATGAACTATATAATGCCTTTTCAGGTGAAAAGGAAAAACTAGTTATCCATGGCGCTGCTCACGCAAAAGCTAGTTACGTTAATCCTCAGCTATATTGGACGACAATCGAAACTTTTCTAAAAAAATATATTAAATAATAATTTAACATTTATACAAAAAATAGTGGCAATTTATTTATCTAAATTGCCACTATTTTTTTGTTACTCATTTATAATCATTACCATAACTCTAATTTCTTTTCGTTATTTTACTCTAAATTTCAACTTTTTGATAATTTAGTTAATTGAAATTATACCTTCTACGTTTAGAAAAAAGTATTTTCTTAACTTTTAACAAAACAAGCTCTTTTCAACAACTTAATTTATTAATTAAAAATATTACTTGATTGATAAGATATTTTTAACTTTAATAATAAATTCAACTTCACTATTTGCTTCAACGAATTCTCCATTTACCATAGCTACTATACTTTCATCCATTCTTCCACCGCATTCTCCAATACAGCCAAAAACTATTTTTTCATCTTTGAATTCTTTTTTTACTAATTCTGGATCTATACCAGAACATCCTGGACACATTACTATCATATCTTTTCTCCTTTATTCTTATAAACTAAAAAGGTGTCATATTATAAACACCCTTTATTCTAACCTAATTAAATTCTTTATCAATATTTTTCTAATTTATTTAGCTAAATCATTCTTACTCTTTTAAAACCCATTCTAAAAACTCTGGAAATCTTCTCCTCCAAGAATCCTCCGAATGATTTGCGCCTTCCTCAATTACTACTTTTATATCTTTCTTATCTTGTCCTAAATTTAAAAGTAAACTTTCTAACTCTTTAGTATCATCTACGTAAATATCATTAAATGCAATAACACTCTCATCAGAAGTTTCTTTAGTTCCTGAATCTAAATAAACTCTTAATCCTTTTTTATAATTTTCTTTTATAAATTTCATTAAATTTTCTTTACTAAACCATATAGCCGTTGAAAATGCACCTATTACAGAAAATACTTCAGGATACTTATACCCAATATATAAAGATATAAACCCGCCCATTGAAGAACCTGCTATAAATGTATTTTCTTTTGTTTTTAGGGTTCTATATTTATTATCAATAAATAGTTTTAATGAATTTACTAAAAATTCACCATACAACTTACCTTCCCCACCAGCTTTGTATATTCCCATACCAGGAGTTAATTCCTTAAGATTATTATTTACCCATGGGGAATATTCATTAAGCCTTCCCTCAATATTTTCACTATTACAGTCAATTCCAACAACTATGACTCCATCATTTCCATTTGCCTCACTCTTATTCATAGCACTTTGAATATCCCATATGCCTCCATAAGCTGAGGTTTCCTTATAAAAAAGATTATGTCCATCATGCATATACATAACTTTATAATGTTTATTTAAGTTCTTATCATAATCATTAGGTAAATATACCCTAATCATCCTCTTCCTATTTAATTCTTTTATTTCTACCTCAAAATTTTCAATACGATACATCTTTTACCCCTCAATAAATTCTTAAAATATTTTAGTTTAATAATTATATCATAAACATTATTAAAACTATATTGTGAGTATTTATATATTATAAACGTATTTTAAATAAACAACTTCTTCAAAAAGTGACCTTAAAATTAATTTAAATTTCAGTTCCATTTTTAAATTGACTATTATACAAACTAGCATAAAACCCATTTTTCTCTAATAGTTCATCATGTGTTCCACTTTCAATTATTTCTCCATCTTTTAATGCTAGAATTTTATCTGCATTTCTTATTGTACTTAATCTATGTGCTATAACAAATGTTGTTTTTCCTTGCATCAATTTAAGCATTGCATTTTGTATTAATACTTCTGTTCTTGTATCTATTGAAGATGTTGCCTCATCTAATATTAATATTGATGCTTTTGATAATATTGCTCTTGCTATAGCTAGTAACTGTCTTTGTCCTTGTGATAAATTACAACCATTATCAGCTAGAATTGTATTATATCCCTCTGGCAGTTGTTTTATAAAATGATGTGCATCTGCTATTTTAGCTGCTTCTATTATTTCTTCCTCTGTAGCCTCTAACCTACCATATCTTATATTTTCGCTAACACTTTCTGAAAATAAATAAGTATCTTGAAGTACCATTGCTACTGATTTTCTTAAACTTTCTCTTGTTATATCATCAATATTTTTACCATCAATTAAAATTTCACCACTATCAATTTTATAAAACTTAGTAAGTAAGTTAACTATAGTAGTCTTTCCAGCTCCTGTAGGTCCTACTATTGCTATAACCTCACCTTTTTTTGCTTCTATTGAAACATTCTTTAATATTTCTTTTCCCTTTTCATAAGAAAAAGTTACATTTTTAAGTTCAACATGTCCATCAATATTAGTTATAGACTTTGCCCCTTCTTTATCCTTTTCTTTTTCTTCATCTATAACCTCAAACACCCTTTCAGCACCAGCTAGTGCACTTTGAATAGTATTAAACAAGTTCATTATTTCATTTATAGGACGAGTAAAATTCCTCATATATAATAAAAATGAAAATACTACACCAACTGTAACTGCAGATCCTTTTAATATTAAATATCCACCTACTACAGAAATTATTAAATATGAAATATTATTTATAAAATTATTTATAGGTCCCATAAAAGAAGATACACCTTGTGCTATTATTGCACTTTTAGTAAGCCTTTCATTTATCTCAGAAAACTCTCCTTTAACCTTTTCTTCTTCTGAAAATAATAAAACAACCTTTTGTCCTGAAACCATTTCTTCAATATACCCATTTAAGTTTCCTAGTTCTTGTTGTTGCTTTACGAAAAATTTTTGAGTTTTCTTTGCTAATATTTTTGTGGTTATAAAAGTTAAAGGTACTGTTATCATTCCTATTAATGTTAATAATGGACTTAATATAACCATTGCAATAAACATTCCTACAACATTAATTATTCCTGAAAAAAGCTGTGTTATACTTTGAGATAATGTTGTATTTATATTATCAACATCATTTGTAAGCCTACTCATTAAATCTCCACTTGAATTATTATCAAAATACCTAAGTGGAAGTTTTTGAAGATTAATAAATAAATCTTTTCTTATTCTTGCCGAAACTCGTTGCGCTATTTTTAGCATTACTATATTTTGATAGTATGTTGAAAAAATATTTACTAAATACATTAAAACTAATATTGTGCATATAAAAGCTAAGCCTTTCATATCTCCCGTTTCAATAAAATTATCTATTGTATATCCATTTAATCTAGTTCCAAATATACTAATTAATGTAGTAACAAAACATAAAATAAATACTATTAAAATACTTGCTTTCTTTTCAATTAGGTATCCAACTAACCTTTTTACAGTTCCTTTAAAATCCTTAATTTTTTCTGCCTTTTTTTTATGAAGATTATGTGGACCTGCTCCTGGCCTCATTTGTATTGCTGCTCTACTAGACATTTGAAACAACCTCCTCCCCTAGTTGTGATATGGCAATACTTCTATATATATCACACTCTTTAATTAATTCCTCATGATTTCCAATTGCTACAATTTCACCATTATCCAAAACTATTATTTTGTCGGAATCCTTCACAGCTGAGATTCTTTGAGCTATAAGAAATACAGTAGAATTTTTCATTCTATTTTTAATTGATTTTTGAAGTTTTGCTTCAGTTGCCATATCTAATGCACTACTTGAATCATCTAAAATTAATATCTTAGGATTTTTAATTAATGTTCTTGCAATAGAAATTCTTTGCTTTTGCCCCCCAGATAAATTTTTACCTCTTTGTCCAACTTCCCTATTGAATCCTTCATTATTTGCATTTATAAATTCAAAAGCTTGAGCATCTTTTACTGAACTTATCATCATTTCTTCAGTTGCATCTTCTTTACCAAACTTTAAGTTATCTTCAATACTTCCCGAAAAAAGAGTTGTATCCTGAAGTACAACACCAATTAATGATCTTAATTCATTTATTTTTAAATTTTTAACATCTTCATTTCCAATCATTACAGTTCCACTACTTGTATCATATAATCTTGGAATAAGTGATATTAATGTACTTTTCCCACTTCCTGTAGCACCTATAATTCCAATCTTTTCTCCTTCTTCAGCCTTAAAAGATATTCCTTTTAATACATAATCTCCATCTTTATTATATTTGAAGTAAACATCTTTAAAATCTATATTAAACTTATTTATCTTCTTTGCATCTTCTTTGTCCGTTATTGATGATTCCACATCTAAAACTTCATTGATTCTACTTGCAGATACCTTTGCTCTAGAAAAGTTAATGATAATCATTACCAACATATTTAAAGAACTCATTATTTGAACTAAATAATTTATAAATGCCATTATCTTTCCTATTTCTAATGAACCCTTATTAACATAATTTCCACCAAACCAAAGTATAGCAACAACACTTAAATTCATTATCAATGTAACTAATGGCCATAAAAGTATAGTTACGCTTTGAGCTTTAATACTAGTACTCATCAAATCATCATTTGCATAACTAAATCTTTCTTTTACCTTATCTTCTATAGCAAATGCCTTAACGACTCTAACCCCTAATAAGTTTTCTCTCATAACTAAATTTACATTATCTATTTTCTTTTGCATTGCAGTAAAAAATGGAGTTGATTTAGCTGTTATTACAGTTACACTTAATATTATTAATGGAATTACAACTAAAAATATCATTGATAGCTTAACACTAATACTTAGTGACATTATAATTCCACCTAAACAAATTAGTGGAGATCTAACCATCCCTCTCAGTGCCATCATCACCATATTTTGAACTTGTGTTACATCATTAGTTAATCTAGTAATAAGTGATGATGTTTTAAATTGGTCTATCTCCGAAAATGATAAACTTTGTATTTTATTAAATAAACCTTGTCTCATATTTTTTCCCATATTCATCGAAGCTAAAGTAGAAAAAACACCACAAAGCATTCCACCTAGTATACCTATAAAAGCAACTACTATCATTTTGAACCCAACATTTAATACATAAGTAATATCACCATTTGCAACACCTATATCTATAATATCTGACATAAGTTTAGGTTGATTCAAATCCATTATAACTTCAATAAACATCATTAAAGGTGCTAAAATAGTATAAATAATTGCACTTCCTTTAATGTATTTAAGTAGTTTAGTCATTTTTTTCTTCCTCTCCTTTACTTAAATTATTATACATTCTTTCAAAAAAGCTTTTTGCTTGCTCCTTTTCCTCTTGAGTAAAATCCCTAAAGCATTCTTTTTCAATTTCACAAATAGCTCTTTGAGAGTTTTTCTGAGTTATTTTCCCCTTTTCAGTTAAATATACATTAATAATTCTTCTATCACTTGTATTAAGCCTTCTTTCAATAAAACCAGCTTTCTCCATAGTTGATAAAATACTCGTAACCGTTGCAGGTTCAATATTACAGTTTTTTGCTATATCTTTTTGTATACTCCCATCATTTTCTGCTAAATAATTTAATATTTTAGGTTGCCCCTTTGATATATCACACTTTCTAAACTCATCATGGCATCTCTTACGATGAACCCTTTTTAGTTTCATAAATACTTTAATTAACTCTCCATCATTCATATTCTTTGCCTCCTAAAAGTAAATTATTTAAAAATCATATAATAGTTAGATATCTAATAATTAGATATCTAACTATTATTATAAATTTATATTTCTTATATATCAATAAAAAATCCTATAATTATTTTTCTTACATAATTTAATTTTTTATATAATTATTTATACTTCTAATGTAATCCTTAAAATGAATATTTTATCTTTTTATTGACAAAATAAATAAGTAATATAAACTGAGAATTTTTATAGGAGGTGTGGTCATGAAACATAATGAAAGCATCGCTTGTACTGTTATTGAATGCAAATTTCACTGTAATGAAGATAATTATTGTACTCTAAATAAAATTCAAGTAGTCAGTCATACAGGATGTGTATCAAGTAAAGAATGTACTGATTGTGGTAGCTTTTCTAGAAAATAATCCTTAATATAAGGTGTGTTTAATCTATTAATTAACTACATACTTTTTCATTATTTCTCTTATTTACTTTATAAAATTTATTATTTTAAACATACTAAATATTATTAATAAATTATAAGGAGTGTAACAAATGAAAAGAAATTTAAGCTTATTTTTAGCTACATTAACACTATCAACTCTTGTTACTAGTAGTATTCCTACCTATGCATATGAACCAAATATTATAGACACTACTGAAACTTCAAGCTCTGATAGCTCACTAGAAACTAATGAGTTAGCTGAAAATCCTTACTCTAGCTTTATTGATGAAACATACTATAATATTACTACAGATTACTTAAATGGAATCATAGATAAATTAACTAAACTTCCTGCTTCCGGTAGTGTTTGTATCGATTATTTATCTGAAGAGATTTTATTACATAGAGCTATTTTATTTGCAAGCCATAATATTCAAGGATATACTTCTAATCCTGAATTAATTGATATCATAGATGATATTGTTGACAATTATACTGGCGAGTTAAAAGAAATGAGAGAAGAACTAAATAAGTTAATTGAAAATGCTAAAAATACTAAAGATCTCAAAGAAGATACTGAATATCATAAGAACTTTAAAGTAATTGCTGATAAATTATCAAAAGAAATTTCAAAAATACCTACTAATGAAAGTAATGAATTAACATATATCAAGCAAATTAATGCCATATTACAAGCTTCTCATGATATTGCTCTATTAGATAATAAATGTGCTAAAAGTGAATTAGTTAAGGAAATTGCTAAAGTTACTATAACTAACACAGAAGAATATATGTCTAGATTAAAGACATTAGAGCAAGCACTTAAATAAATTATATAAAATAAAGGTGTAATATTTAGATACAATTAAATATTACACCTTTATTTTATATTTTGAATTTTTTAAATATAATTGGATAAATTCCTATTCCAAAAAAGCTTATTACTGCATATCTAATGAATGCAAAAATTTGCCCAGTAGGTAATATAACTTTCAAACCTGTTTGTAAAATTAAAAGTATTAATACTCCAATTAAAACTCTAATTATCTTGTTCACTCTAGTTCCTTCTACTGAAAAATTAACATATTTCTTTTCTACAAACATCCCTATTAAAAATCCAAAATAAGTTCCTAATCCTTTTATGAAATCTGCAGAATGTGCAAATGTTAATGCTGGCAAAAACAATACAAATGTAATTAAATATAACAACATTTTATTTTCTATTCTTATATATAACTTGTAACATATCCAAGCTGTTAATACACCTAAAATTGCACCTACAATTACATCTTTAGGATAATGTACACCTAAATACAATCTTGAAAAACCAATCAATACTATCATTATAGTTGCTATTATATACATTGCTTTCTTTTTCATATAAATAGCTATTGATCCATAAAATGAAGCTGCTCCTTGTGTATGACCACTTGGAAATGAATATCCTGTTGCAGTTTCTTCTCTTAATGTTCTAATTCCCTCTTCACCTATAGGTCTTTTTAATTTGAAAATATCTTTAATAGCATTATTCACCAACACACTTGTTAATACTGAATATGCAATATATTCTCCAAATTTTTTATCTAATGCCCAATAAATTATTGATATTATTACAATTAAAACTATCTGCTCTCCACATATAGTAATTAATTGAAATAAAAAATCAAAAAATGGGTTTGAAATGCTTTGTATATGTCTTAAAATTTCTAATTCCATACTTCCTCCTTAAGTTTTTGATTTGAATGTTGTTTTTTCTCTTCCCCTCCTAAAGATTCTAAAGCAAATGCTACATATAATTGCGTGCTTATTAGTACAGCCTTTTCATCTATATTAAATTTGTCATTATGATTAGGATAATCCCTTCCTATTTCTTCATTACCGGCTCCTACAAAGACAAATACTCCTGGAATCCTTTTTTGATAAACAGAAAAATCCTCTCCTAACATCATTCTTGGAACCTTGATAATATCTTTTTCATCAAATATTTTTTTTGCAGCATCTAATGCTGTTTTAGTAACTTTTGGATCATTAATTACTGCTGGATGATGAGATATATCATACTCAACACTTGCAGTTGCTCCATATGCTATTGCTGTACTATATGCAATCCTTTTTATTGATGTTTGTATATGCTTTGTTGTGCTTGCATTAAAACATCTAATAGTTCCTTCAATAAAAGCCTCTCCCGAAATAATATTATGTGTTTCTCCTGACTTAATATGCCCAATAGTCACAACTGCAGAATTTAGCGGATCTATTTCTCTACTAATAATTGATTGTAAATTCATTACAATAGCTGCACAAACAATAGTTGCATCTATACATTGTTGAGGTTTACCTGCATGTCCAGATTTCCCTGTAATTTTAATAGTAAATTTATTAGAAGCAGCCATTCTAGGACCTTCTTCAATAGATATTTTACCACATTCAATATCTCCAAATACATGCAATCCAAAAATTTCTTCTACTTCATCTATATATCCATGCTCTGATATAAGCCTTGCACCACTGGAACATTCTTCTCCCGGTTGAAAAATCAAAACAATTTTTCCTGGTATATCATTTTCATATTTTTTCAAAATCATTGCAGCTCCAAGCAAGGATGCCATATGAGCATCATGTCCACATGCATGCATTACTCCTTCATTTTCAGACTGATACCTTACCCCTGTATTTTCTTTAATTCTTAATGCATCCATATCTGCACGTAAAGCAATTACTTTCCCTTCTCCATGACCTATTGTTGCTACAACTTCTGTTCTTATTCCTTCTTCATATTTTACGTTTATTTTATCTAATTCTTCCTTTATTTTTCTCGAAGTTCTATGCTCTTGCATACTTAATTCCGGATATTTATGAAAATCCTTTCTTAGTCCAATTAGATAATTACCTATAAGCTTAGTTTCTTTTACAATATCCATAATACACCCCCCAATATAAAATTATATAATTTTATGAAAAAAATGTATATTATTTTATAAAATACATTTAACTTTCTGTAAAAATATGGTAATATCTATTTAGTAATTAATTTATAGAGGTGAGATTATGAAAAGAAAATTATTAACTTTATGTTGCACTACTGTACTATGCTTATCACTAATATCATGCGGATTAAAAAGCGCTATTACAGGTACTAATGCTGCTGATGACACTACTGATGATTCTTTAACTGCAACAGAAAATAACAACCAAACTTCTGAAGGTGATGGAGACATAACAAATGATCAGTCTACAGATGCGAATTCTGAATCTTCTACTGATTCTGTTCTTGCTAATAATGATTTTGTTGATAATTCAGATTCTACTTCAACAACTTCTTCAAATAATGATTCTATAAGTAGTTTAGTAACAACTACTGATTCTTCTAGTTCTTCAACTATTAGTAGAGATTGTAGAATTTTCTACTATAATAAAGTTGATTCAAAAACTTATTGTACAGATACCAAAGCACCAGTTACTGATAATGCTTTTGTTACTGCATTAACTGAAAAATTATATGAGGCACCAAATAATAATAGTAATTTTATAACAATTTCTAAAGATTATGGAGTTAAATCAGCTACATTAGATTATTCAACTAATGTGTTAACTGTAGTTTTCAATTCTAATTTCCTTGATGAAATGAAACTTAATGATACTGATTCTAAAGGTCTAATGGCTGCAATAGTAAATACTTACGGTTATAATTACCAAGTAAATAAAGTTGCTGTTTATTTTGGTAATGATCTATATACTGGTTTAGATGGAACAGCTGAAGCTGGGTATAGCACTGTAGATTATACTAATATATTAAAACTTGATTAATAAAAAATTTAGCAGCAAATATTACATAGTTTACATAATATAAACTGTGTAATATTCGCTGCTTTTTTCTTCATTATTTATAACTTTCATATTTAATATTAATGGTTATTAGTTGTTTTAAAGAAATTTCGTTTTATAACTAAAAAATCTTCCATATCATTTAAAAATTGAAGTAATTGCGCCCTACTTTCAAACTCTTCTCTAGATTTCGGTAATTCCATTCTTTTAAATTCACTTCTTAAGCTTTCTAAATCATTTAATAACTCTTCACAATCATTTATTTCTCTTATATTTTCTGAAACACATAATGTAAAATCAGACATAACCTTCATTTGTTCAACTGGTATATTAAATCTTTCAAAATGTAGTCTCATTCTTTTTATAGTATCAAATTGATTAATTCTCATATTTATATAATCTGTATAATATGATGAGCTTTTAAAAAAGTTATTATTTACGATTTTATATGCAGTTTCCTTACTTTCATACAATCGTTTTTCAACTTCATTTATAAGTTTTTGCTCATCAATATCAACTGTATGAGTTACTAACGACTTTGACATTTTATTTATTATAATTCTATAATGCTCTTCAATCCATTCTTTATCTTCTTTAAATTTATCCTCAAGTGAAGGCATAAAAATATTAGCAATAGCAGCTACACCAATTCCAATTATCATTAATAATATTTCATTAACTATTAATAAAGTTGTTATTCTATTTGCAACTAAAAAATGTGTTGATAATACCACAGCTGGAACCATTCCTTCCTGTACTTTTAACCTAGAAGCAAGTGGTATCAAAATTATTAAAAATAAACCAAAAGCTAATGCTCCATTTCCTAATACTCCATATAAAATTACTGATAATAATATTCCTAAACTACAAGCAATAATTCTTTTATAGCTTATAATTAATGCTTTTTTTCTAGTATCTTGTATACTTAATATAGAAATAACTGCACCTACTGTTGCGTATTGTAATCCTAGCATATTTCCTATAATTAATGCTACAGTTGCCGATATTGCCATTTTAAAAGCTAAATTATATATGTACTTAAAGTATTCCATTATTTTTCCCTTTTGTCCTCCCTACCATGTCTGATATGACATATTATATACTAAAAACAAAAACAGTGACAAGCATAGCTTGCCACTGATACATATCAGGTACACATAAAATTCCTTTTAACTAATTTAACCTTTTTCTAAATTTTACTTTTGTTTTCTAATCATCTTTAGTACGTTTTATATATTATTTAGAACTATAAAATTAAGCATTTCTTTTATATCATTAAATTCTATTCCGTAGCTCATATTAGGTCTTTTTATAACTATTATTTTTACATCATTTAATAATGCACTATCAATTTTCTCTTTCATCCCTCCTTCCTCTCCACTATCTTTAGTTATTAATGCTTTTATTTTATATTCCTTAATAATCCCATTATTAATTTCAAAGCCAAATGGTCCTTTAATTGCTATTATATTATCCATTGATATACCATTATCTAAAAGCTTGCTTATTACCTTTGGTGATGGTAGTATCCTATGAATCATTCTATTATTTTCACCTTTTAAATTCTCAATTTTTAAAGCATTATTACTTCCAGTTGTATTTAAAATATTTCCATCTATACTCTTGAATACTTCCTGTAACTCTTCATATGTTTCTACAAAAATAATATTTTCTACACTCTCTTCTTTTTTAATATTATTTTTACTTAAATTATGAAAAAAGCTTTTTCTTTCATATCTTATATAATCAATCTTCATCTCTTTACAAACCTTAATTAATGTCTTACTTACCTCGCTAGCATAAGGATGAGAAGCATCTACAAAAACTGTAATTCCAAATTTATTTATTAACTCCTTAAACTCTTCTTCATTTAGAGGATTATAATTAAAATGCTTTGCCTTAAAATCCTTATAAATTTCATATCCATATTCAGTAGCTGTAGAAACAACTATTTCATCAGTATATTTATTTATATGTGATAAAATTTCCCTACCTTCCCCAGTTCCAAGAACAAACCCAATCATCAAATCACCACCTTTAATCAATGACAAGTTTCAAGTGTCAAGTTGTAGTATAAACTCCTTGGGAACTTTCTTGAAATACTTCCATAAATTCAGCCTAATCTAAATTTATTCCTTAACTTGCTACTTCTCACTTGTCACTATCCTATAACTCCAAACTACTAACTCAAAACTATTAACTTTTAACTAATTATAGACTCTTAACTAAACATCATATCCTCTAGGTGTAATAAACTTACCTTCTTTAACAAAGCTTTGAGAATTTCCTACAATAACTATAGAAAACATATCTACAACCTCTTCATCAAAGTTTTCTAAATTAAATAATTTATACTCTTGTCCATCTCTTAAAGCATGTCTAACTACCGCTACTGGAGTATTTAAATCTCTATATTCTTTAATTATTTCAATAGCTTCTCTTAAATAATGTGGTCTTCCCTTACTTCTTGGATTGTATAAAGAAATAATCATATCTGCATCAGCTGCATTTCTCACTCTCTTTTTAATTAATTCATACGGAGTCATTAAATCACTTAAACTTATATTACAATTATCATGCATAAGAGGCGCACCAACTACTGATCCAGCTGCACTTGAAGCTGTAACTCCAGTTATGATTTCAACCTTTTCATCTTTTTGCATTTGAAGAATAAGCCCAGCCATTCCATAAATCCCTGAATCACCAGTACTTATTAAAGCTACAGTATTATCTTCTTTAGATAGCTCTAAAGCTTTTCTACATCTTGCTTCTTCGCCTCTCATTCCAGTAGAAAACAATTCTTTATTTTCTACAAGTGGCTTTATCATATCAATATATTTGTTATATCCAACAACAATATTACTTTCTTCTATAGCCTCCTTAGCTCTTAAAGTCATATGCTCTAGTCCCCCAGGGCCTATTCCTATAACATATAATTTTCCCATTTTAATCTCCTTAATTTAGCTCACCAATGGCTAATGTCATTCCATCTTTTTTTATCTTTTTTATAATTATATTTGCTCCAGCTAATTCAATAACTGGTTCACTTACAGCTGAAACTCCAATTGATTTTTTTACAAATTCGCTACCTTCATATTTATCTTCAATAGTTGCTATTTCATCCCTAGTAAAAAATCTAATATCACAATTTAAGAATTGTTTTAAACTTAATATAGCTTCTTCATCACTTTTAACATCTACAGATGCAATTAAGTTAACTGCCCTTAAATCAATATTTTTTTCCTTTAATGTCTCAGTAACAAATTCGTACATCTTCTTACTTTCAGTATTTCTTCTACAACCAATTCCTAATACTATATCTTTTCTAACTAGCTTTAGAATTGTGCTTTCATCATTTAATCCAGCTTCTTTATTTCCTATCTCATCATTTTCTTTATTGCACATTTTACTATAATTATTTTTCGAATTATCATTGTTATTAACTTTATTAGTTATCCACAACATATTACTTTTAATTTCATCAACTTGTGTATATCCTTTAGGGCAACTTATCTTATTTTTATCATCCTTAAAATAAACTTCTTCATTATTAACAAGTCTACTAGCAATTACTTTTGCTATTTTTAAGCTATCAATAACAAGATTATTATTCTTTGCTATAACATCAGGAGCTAAAATATTCATATTATCAGTTGCTGTTGTTATAACAGGTGTATTATTTAATATTTTAGATATGTTTAAAGCTAAATCATTTGCTCCACCCAAATGTCCTGAAACTAAGCTTATAGAAAACTTATTGCAAACATCCACCACAACTACAGCTGGATCTTTATCTTTGCCTTTTAAATGCTTTGATATTGCTCTTACTGCAATTCCTGTTGAACTTATAAATACTATAGAATCATATTTTTCAAAACACTCTTTAGTTATATCACTTAAGTTAAAATCACTTCTTTTAGATTTAAAGTATAAATCTCCACCAATTTGTGATTTTATTTTTTCTCCTAAAATATCACCTTTTTCAGTAACACTTATAATACAAATCATAATTACTTTTTAGCCTCTCTATACATATGAGTAAATGTTTTATCGTATAAAAGACTTTTTTCATAATCACAGTCAATAAAGTCTCCAACTAATATTTGAGCACATTTAGTAATCTTAGCTTCCTTAACCTTATCTGCAATATCATCTAAAGTTCCAATTATGCTTCTTTCATTATCCCAAGTTGCTCTTTCAATAACTGCTATAGGAACATTTCTTCCATATCCAGCTCTAAGCTTAGCTACCACTTTATCAATCATTGAAATTGATAAAAATATAGCCATTGAAGCTCCTATTTGTGCTAATTTTTCTAAATCCTCTGTTTCTGGTACTGGAGTTCTTCCTTCTACTCTAGTTAAAATTACTGTTTGAGTTACTGATGGAAGGGTAAATTCTTTTTTTATTGCCGAAGCTGCTGCAACAAAAGAACTAACTCCTGGCACTACCTCATATTCTATATTTAACTTATCAAGCTCATCCATTTGCTCCTTTATAGCTCCATATATTGATGGATCTCCAGTATGAAGTCTTACAATAGTCTTATCTTTATTTGTATCCATAACTTCAATAACTTCTTCTAAAGTCATCTTTGCCGAATTATATATTAATGCTTCTTCTTTACAATAATCCATATGCTCCTTAGCCACTAAAGAGCCTGCATATATAACTACATCCGCTTTTGTTAATATATCTCTCCCCTTAACTGTTATTAAATCAACATCTCCAGGCCCTGCCCCTATAAAATAAACCATAATTTTCTACTCCCTACTTGCTAATATTAGCGACATATAATCCCTAGCTTGTTTTATTTCTTCCTTGTCAGTTAATATAAGTTGTCCTTCTCTTCCTGCCCTACTTACATAAACATAATCAAATCCTTTTTCCTCTAAGAAATCTACTACAGTTTCTTCATGCTTATAAACCTTCATTATTACAACATATTTTTCATCTTTAATATCTTTAACTCTAGTTGCTGGTAATATCATAAGTGGATTATCCCCTACAACTAAAGTTCTATCAACTAAACTTGCAGCTGCACAAAATGAAGTTATTCCTGGTACTGTTTCAACATGGAAGCCTCTTTCTTCCATATGCTTTAACATATGAATATAAGTACTATAAACATAAGGATCTCCAATAGTTAAGAATGATACATTTTTACCTTCTTTTAATTTTTCTTCTATAAAATCATAAGCTTCCTTAGCTTTTTCAATTCTATTTTTCTTTCCCATTGGAAAATGTTTTATAACAACTTCAGTTCCTTCTTTTATATATTCTTTAGCTGTTTCTAAAGCTATACTTTCTCCACCCTCCATTGCACTTGGTGCAACTACAACATCACTATTTTCTATTGCTCTTACTGCCTTTACAGTTAATAACTCTTTATCTCCAGGTCCTACACCTATTCCATATAACGTTGATTTCATATTAATTTACACTCCTTATGCATTGAACAATATATATTGGATTATTTGCAATCATCATATAGCTTTGTCCTCTATTTTTACTTATATTTACTTGCGAAATATCTACTATGTAGTTTAACTTTTTCATAACTTCAATTGCTTTATATGCATTGTCTAAAGTTATAAAATTCATAACAATAGTACCTTCTTGAATTAATAATTCACTACACATTTCAATAATCTTTTCTAAACTTCCACCAGATCCACCAACAAATATTGAATCAAATCTTTTATCTTCTTTTATGTATTTTTCTAATATTTCTACAGCATCACCTTCATCTAATATCACATTAGTACAGTCAAACTTATCTAAATTAATTTTAGTTGTAGATATTGCATCTTCATCTCTTTCAATAGAATACACAACTCCATTGCTTGAAATTTTAGAAGCTTGTACAGTTATTGTTCCTGTTCCTGAACCTACATCTAATACTGTAGAATTTTCTTTTAAATTCATCTTCCAAATACTTAATGCACGTATATCTTCTTTTGTCATAGGGCAATTACCTCTTATGAATTCATCATCCTTAATTAAAATCATATATTTCTCCTAATTTAATTTTCTTCATTTTCTACAACTAATATAGACATATCGCTAAAGTCTACATTTATAAATTCCTCAGGCTTACCTTCTAAAATTCTCTCATTTTCATAAGATAAATACTCACCAATAATCACACTGCAATTAATATTATGTTCAATTAAAAGCTTACATAAATGTGCAGCATTATTTTTATTATCAGTTAGCCATATTGATAATTTATTTTGTTTAACTTTATCTATAAAATTTTCATTTCTTGCATGTACACTTCCTGTAAATGCATAAGACCAGCTTTTATTTAACTTAGTCGTTAAATATTGAAACGAGCTTAATCCAGGTATTACGACAATATTTCCTGGGTAATTCTTTTTTATATATTCGCTTATTCCAAAAAAAGTCGGATCTCCTGAAGCTACTAAAGCAATAGTCTTACCCTTTAAATTCCCCTTATCTTGCCCATTGCTATTAATATACTCCAAGGTTTCCTTTAATGAATTCATTACTATTTGGGGTTTATTAATGAACTCTAAATCATTAATCAGTCTTTCAAAACCAATAATAACATCACATTCATTTAATACCTCTATTGCCTTCTTTAATATATAATCTCTATTTCCTGGCCCCATTCCAACTATATAAAGCACAATTTTTCAACCTCCTATACTGATGAACACTCTTATTACTTAAAACTTACTTTTTTCTATCACTTATTAACTGCTAACTAATCAAATTTTCCTAGTTTTGAAAGAGAATTATATAAAATCTTATAATCTGAAAATCCATAATACATTATTGCATCACATTTCATTTCGCCATAAGTATAAATTTTCATTCTTTCAACAATCTTATTTCCTATATTTTTATAAAGCTCATCATATCCTTCACCTAAGAACTTTACTGCACCTTCACTTGTTTTTTGCTCTAAAACTTTTTTAATAAGATTTGTATCATATCCTAAAAGTGCAAGCTCTAAAGCTATAACTTCAAGACGTACATCATTTACTCTGCTATGAGTATTAAAACATCCATAAGCAACTTTACTTACCTTCCCTATATGCCCTATAAGAACGACTTCTTTTATTTTAATTTCAGCACAACATTCCAATGCAAAACCTACAAAGTTAGATATTATAACTACTTCATCTTCTGAAAATCCATTATCATTTGCACACTTTTCACCTATATTCCCAAAAGTAAGAACTAATCTCTCCTTACCTCTTCCCTTTTGATTAATTTCAATTCGTATAGATTCCTTTAATGCTTCTTCTGACATTGGTTTAACTATTCCTGATGTTCCTAAAATAGAAATTCCTCCAACTATACCAAGCCTAGGGTTAAAGGTCTTTTTAGCAATTTCTTTTCCTTCAGGAACACTAATAGTTACCTTAATTCCACCTTCAATGTCACCAGGAAGATTTTCCATTACAGCTTCTTGAATAGTTTTTCTTGGAGTTGGGTTAATTGCATGAAGTCCTTTTTCTATAAATAACCCTTCTTTAGTAACTACTCCAACTCCTTCTCCTCCAACTAAAGTAAATCCACTATCTTGCTTTTCTACTCTTGCATAAATTTCTATCCCATCAGTTATATCTGGATCATCTCCACCATCTTTAATCACAGAAACTAAGCAATAATTTTCACCTTTTTCTATAGAATTTATAGGTATCTTTATCTCAATTCCCTTAGGTACTATTATGTCAACACTATTTAGAACTACATCATTAAAAAGCATAATTGTTGCTGCCTTTGCCGCTGCTGTTGCACATGATCCAGTAGTATATCCACATCTTAATTTCTTACCACCACTCATTACATAAAGATCTAGCATTCATCCTAACTCCCCACTTATTTAGTTACAAGTTACAAGTTGAAACTTGTCACTCCCTTAACTCAAAACTACTAACTCTTAACTACACAAGTCTACCTTTCAACAACGTTGTACATAAGAGCATTTACTATTGCTGCTGCAACTGTGCTTCCACCTTTTCTTCCCTTAACTCTAATATAAGGAACATTAAGTTCTTCTAAATTTTCCTTACTTTCTGCTGCTCCAACAAATCCTACTGGAACTGCAATAATTAACTTTGGCTTAGCTTTTCCATCTTTTATAAGCTCTTTTAATTTAAATAATGCTGTTGGTGCATTTCCAAATACAAAAATATCAACATTATCATTACAAGCCTTTTCTACAGCTGCCATTGAACGAGTTATTTGCTTTTCTTTAGCCTCTTTATGTACTTCTTCTAAATTTACATAACAAATAGCCTTTCCATTTAATTTTGATAAGGCTATTTTATTTATTCCTGATAATGCCATATTAGTATCTGTATAAATAATAAATGGTTTCTTAAAAATTTCTTTAGAAGCTTCTATCGCTCCTTTACTTATTTCTACTAAATCTTTGTATTCAAAATCTGCTGTTGTATGAATAGTTCTCTTTATTATAGACAATTCTTCTTTAGTGAAATTATGCTCACCCATTTCACCTTCTATAATTTTCATACTTGTATTTTCTATTTCCATTGGATTTTTAATATAGTCCATTTTTATTCACTCCAATTTTCTTATTTTAATAATCTCTTAATAAAATCTAAATTTCCAAAGAAATGCACATGTGGATATCCTGCTAATGTATTATTCTTTTTATATCCACATTTCCATTTAATTTCTTCGCCCGTATATGAAGTTTTTATTACATCATATATTGCCTCTTCATTTAAATTTACCTTTGACTTATGGAATTCATGACAATTAATTCTTATATCACCTAATGATACTGTTGCATAACCAAATCTATTTAGTCTTTTAGTCATTTCACTATTTCCTTTTAAGAATCCCACCATATCAACGCCATCTATATTTTCTGTTAAATACATTAATCCACCACATTCAGCATAACAATTCAATCCATTATCTAATGCTTGTTTTATGCTCTTAAGCATACTTGTATTCTTACTTAACTCTTCTTTAAATACCTCTGGATAGCCACCACCTAAATATAAAAAATCAATATTTTCTGGTAACTTTGAATCCTTAAGCGGGCTAAAGTAAATAACTTCACCAACTTCTTCTAATAACTCTATATTTTCTTTATAATAAAACCTAAAAGCTTCATCATAAGCTATTGCAATTTTCTTATTTTTATTTTCTAAATGATAATTATCATCGTACTTACTTATCTCCTTAAAACTTTCAATTATTTCAGTTAAATTTATATTTTCCTCAATAAGTTTAGCTAAATAATCTATCTTCTCATGTAAATTACCAACTTCTACACTTTGTACTAACCCTAAATGTCTACTTTCTAATTTAAGCTTTTCATCCTTTGGAATATATCCAAACACCTTTAAATTGCAGTGCATTTCAATTGCTGACTTTAATAAATTGTAGTAACTTTCACTAATACAATTTAAAATTACGCCTGAAATATTAGCATCCTTAAAATTTTTAATTCCATTAATTTCTGCACATAAAGTTATACTTTGTGCCTTTGGAGTAATTACTAATATAATTGGAGCATTATTTAATACTTTGGAAATACTATATGTTGAACATTCTTCAGTTAAACCTTTCCCATCATATAGTCCCATAACTCCTTCAACTACCGCTAAATCACCTTTTCCTCTTGAAAAACTTGCCTTAACCCCATCTTCTCCCATTAAATGCAAATCTAAATTTCTAGATACATTCCCTGTTATTTCAGTATGAAATCCTGAGTCAATATAATCCGGACCTACCTTATATCCTTGTACATCATAGCCTCTATTTTTTAATGCTTTCATTAATCCAAGAGTAACTGTAGTTTTTCCTCCACCACTACAATTGGATGAAATTATCATTGTTTTCATGCTTTATGTCTCCTTAACTTTTTACTTTTACCTTATGACCTTTTTTAGTTTGTCCAACACCGATATATCTATTGTTTATAAGATCTTCTATTCTATTTATATATAGCTCATTAAATTTTTCGTTTTCACCAAGCCCTTTCATATGCAAATTCACTTTAATACCTTCTTCTTCTAGCATAGACTTCCACGAATCTTCATCATCTGAAGCCATATCATTTCTTGCATGGTCGCCTGCAACCATCATTAATGGAGCTAAAGTTACTTCAGTTATATTTTTTCTTTTTAGTCTTCTAAGTACTGTTTCAAAATTAGGATATCCCTCAACTGTCCCAACAAATACATTTTCATATCCTTCATCTTCCAACACAGCTTGTAAACATCCATATACAGAATTTGATGGATGTGCAGTTCCATGTCCGACATACACTACAGCATTATTTTTCTCATATAATTCTTTTGTTGCTTCAATAAATAGTGAATAATCTTGTGGTAATTCCTCTATTCCTTGATAGTAAAAAATAGGTCTTCCTACTTTTAGAATGCTAAACTTATCCTTGAAAGCTTCTGCTATTTTATTTACATATATGAACTCTTCTCCAGGTATCATATGCAATGGTTGCATAATCACTTCTTCATATCCATCTTCATATAACTTTTCCATCATCTCCTCAGGTTTATCAACAAATATCTCATATTTTTCCTTTAATTTTTTTATTATCTTATGAGATGTAAATGCTCTATAAATATCATATTCACTGAAACTATTTCTTATTTGATTTTCAGCATTTTCAATTGTTTTCTCTAAAGTGTCTAAATAGCTTGTCCCAAAGCTAACTACTAATATTGCTTTTTTCATTATTTAAAATCTCCTAAAATTTATTTCAAATTATTTTTTCTTTAAATTTATTTATTCATTTTTATTTATTAACTAAAAAATCTAATTATGTTTATAAATTACTTTATAATAAAAAAATAAAAGCACCCTTCAATTAGGGTGCTTAAAAGACAACACAATATAACCAAAATTATACAGTTAGTAGTTTTTAGTTTTAGTTATCCTTAACTACTAAAACAACTCAAAACTACTAATTGAAAAAAGTATTTCTCACTTTTCTTCAATTTAGTTAGTAACAAACAACAAGTTACAAGTAACAAACTAATTTTAAAACCTCTTTTGGAGTTTCTTAAAATAAATTTCTGTAAATTCATCCTAAGCTAAATTTAGTCCTTAATTCTAAACTTATCACTTGAAACCTCTTACTTAACTTTCTATCATATCATCCTTACCTTCCCACCGAAGTATAGATTAAAATTTAGGCAGGTCTCCTGGCTTTAACTTCATCCTCTTCTCATACCTTCCCAGTTTTTAACCACCAGTGGATTTATTTAGAGATTTGTCCATTATTACAGTAGCGGGGGCTGCAGTGGCATTTAACCACTTTCCCTTTTAATTTAAAATTATAATACTAAAAATCTATAATTTTAAAACCTAAATTCTTTATTATTCAATTATATATCTCATTAAATAATAAAACAGATGATAAATCAAGTTATTTTTATAAATGCATCTATTTTTGAAAAATAATTTAAACTACTTCTTTTTCTTATTAACTATAATTGCTGTTGCTGATCCACTTACTGTTATAATGACTAATAATCCTATAATAATTTTAATTATCGTTGAATTACTATTAAAACCACTTCCGCCGTCAACTGTAACACTAATACTTTTTGTAGTAACTAACCCCTTACTATCAGTTACTTCGTAAGTTACTTTGTATACTCCCTTTTTGCTTACATTCACTTCATTTTCTTTAACAATAATCTTATTTGTTAAATTTCCATCTTCATCATCTAATGCTGTAACACCATCTAATGGATCAAAATATCTACCTTTTTCTAATGTAATGTCATTCGCATTAATAATTGGTGGTTTATTTTCTCCACTCATCTTATCTTCTGATTCAACAACAACCATCATTGCTTTATTTACCTTGTTTCCATTACTATCAATAATCTCATAAGTTACATGATAATTACCTTCAATACTTGTATCAACATTATTATATATAACCATAACCTTATTAGTTATATCTCCATCTTCTTTATCAGTTGCTGCTACCCACTCTAATGGATTAAATTTCGTATCTAATGCTATAGAAATATCATTGCAGTATATAACTGGTACATCTCCTGTTGAAGTTACTTTATTTCCATTATTAAAATTTTTAACTTTTACTTTAATTACACAAGATGCTGAAGTTCCCATGCTATCAGTAACCTTATATCCAACTTTATATATGCCTTCTTTATATACATTAACATAATTATATACTACTATAATCTTTCCTGTTATATCTCCATCTTCTTTATCTGAAGCACTTACCATTGCATATGGATTATACTTTTCACCTAAAGCTACTGTTATATTATCAGCATATATAATTGGTCTTGTATTACTTTTTGGTACAACATTAATATATATTTCCTTAGTAACTCTATACCCAGCACTATCACTTACTTCAAAAGTAACTGAATACTTTCCTACTACACTTATATCAACCATATTTTCAATAACTCTTATTTTTGAAGTTAAATCTCCATCTTCAGTATCATATGCATTTACTCCATTTAATGGATTAAAGCTTTCTCCTTGTTTAATAGTTCTATCACTTGCATTTATATATGGAGCCTCATTTTCTTTTTCTAAGGGTTTAACAACTGTAACTTCAATAGTTTTCCTTGTCTTACCTCCATCTTTATCCTTTATCTCATAAGTTACTACATATACTCCTTCTTTATTGACATCAACATTACTTGATACAACAATAATATCATTAGTTATATCTCCGTCTTCTTCATCAATTGCTTTTATACCATCTAACTCATTAAATTTATTTCCTAATTCTATTGTTTTATTTTCTGTATTTATTATTGGTAATGTATTTACTACTTCTTCACCTTTTTGTACTGTTATTGATATTGTTTTAGTTGCTTCTTTATTATCATTATCTTTTACGTAATAAGTTACCTTATATTTTCCTTGCTCATTTGGATTTACTTCATTTTCTTTTATTTCAATTTTATCTGTTAAATCTTCTCCATTATTTGACTTAGCAGTTACTCCATCTAGTGGATCAAACTTATCACCAACATTTATTGTTTTATCATTAGCATCTATTATAGGTAAGTTTTCAGACTCATCTCCTGTTACAACTGCTCCTTCATTTGATTTATCTTCATCCTTGCTATCTGTTGGTTCTTCCTCTGTATTATCTTTATTTTCACTATTGTCTATAACTTCATCACTTGGCTCTTCTTCTATTACTGATGAATCTGATGTATTCTCATCACTATTAATTTCAGAGTTCTCTGCCTCATTATTATCTACTACTTGATTTTCAATAATTGGTTCTGTAACCTCTTGTATATTTTCTTCTGAAACACTTCCTAACGAACCTTTTTCTACTACATTTCCATTTACCTTTACTATTTCTAATGTAGTGATTTCTTTTAACTCTCCTATATTCTCACATTTAACATTTCCTAAATTTATTTCTTTTAAGTTGCTAATTTCCTTTAATAAAGAAAATGACTTTATCTCTATATTTTCTAAATCACTATGCTCATTTTGTAATGCTTCTATATCTATCTTAGTTATTGCTTTTAATTCATCTTTTTTTATAGATTCATCTGATAATTTACCTAAAGTATAAAGTACTATTTTAAATAAATTGGAATCATAATCACCAGGATTTAAATTATTTTCGTCACTAACATTTTCCCCATCTTGATATACTTCACCTTCATTTAATTGTATATCCTTATCCTTAGTATCCTCCTCCCCCATATCTAAAACTTCTTCTGATTCGCTACTAGTCCCGGCCTCATCATTACCTTCGGCCTTAACATAAATACTTGTACATAACAATGTTACTATTATTACGCTACTTAAAAATATTGATAATAACTTCTTCTTCATACATTCCCCCATTATATTTAGAAGTAATATACTACATGCTATGATAAATTTTATGTTATGCTACCAACTGTATTCCTTTTGTATCAAAAAACACCTTCAATATTAAAAATTAATATTGAAGGTGTTTTTACATTTTAATATTATTTTATCTATTCTTTATCCTTATATTTTAGAATAACTTTATCTTTATTTTCCCCTAAAAATATATCTAAGTAAGCTAATCTATTAAAGCAAAATTCCTCTATTAACTTTTCACTCTCTTCTCTTATATAATAATCATGAGTATATCTATTTCTTAGCTTTACAGCCATTGAAAGATATCCTTTAAGCTTATCATCAAAAAAAACATCTTCCATGCTTTATCAATAAGTCCTGTAGCCGATATTGAACTTTTTAGTTTTCCATCATTAACTATTATATAACTTTCACACATATCAACTATATATTCAGTGAAATCTTGAAAAAATGCAAACATTGCTCTTCTCATAATTCTACTATTATTTTTTTATATTCAGCTATTGCCTCTTTAAGGTCTTCTAAATTATCATATGCACTTTGATATTTTTCTAAAAACTTTTCTTTCTTATATCTATAGTATGGATTCATCAATAATACCTCCAAAGTAACTGTACTGTTCATCTATTTTTAAAGTTTTTTCTAACTTTTCATTATTTCGTGCAGCTTTTAAAACATAATGATTAAAATCATACCATCTTTCTTCTTTTAATATATACTTATTATCGCTATCTACTGCCATACGTGCATATTTATTTCCAAAATCATTAAATAATACAAAGGTCAAATGAATATTGTTATAATTATAAAACTTACTAGCTATTTTCTTTATTTCATCTTCTATATCAAATGTATCTAAAAAAGTAACTTTCGGTGCAGTTACAACAAGTAAATCTATATCACTTCTATCTTTTATCCAATCATCTGTACCATAACTTCCGAATTCACATATAGCTATAATTTCATTATGTTTACTAATTGCCTTAATAAATTCTCCCTTATCCATATAAACCTCATTATTTTTACTCACTTATCTATATTATATCCTAAATAATTACTTTGTTAAACTAATGTATTAAGCTTAGATTTTAGAGAATAAATTTATTTATATTTTTATAAATCAAAATGAAACTAAGAATTTTTTATTGAAGTACCCGTGAATAAAATACTATTCTAACATTTAACTTTAGATATAATAATTTTTAAAGAAATAAGGTTAGCATTCCTTTTAATACTAACCTTAATACTTCATTCAACGTATATATAATTTTCTACTATCTTTTTAATACTTTAACACCATATTTATTTAACTTTAATTCCCCACTAACTTCTTCATTTGTAAGCATATCAACATACTTATTATCATCTAAAACAACAGTGTTATTTTCTTCACTAAAATTCATAACAAATACATAATCATTTTCACCATCAGTTCTCATTTGAGCTGTTACTCCAATAGGTAATTCAGTATTAATTACAGGTTTAATTTCTAAGTCATTTATTATTTTAGTAAAGAACTCAGTATCAAAATCATTATTAGTTCTTGCTGCTATATAATAAGCCTTACCATTTCCATAATTGTTTACTGTTAATGCAGGCATTCCAGCATAATAATCATTTTTATAAGTTGCTAATACTTCTGCAGTTTCAGCATGAATTACATCACAATAATCTCTTAATTTATAACTTCCTTTAGCACCTAACTCATTACTATCTTTAAACTCTAAATAATTTACATCTGAATCATACAATGTGTCAATTTCTTCAGCCCAAATTCCTGTAACTTCTCTTAGTGGTCCTGGGAATCCCCCTAAGAAGCATAAATCATTTTCATCAACTAATCCACTGAAATAAGTTGTAACTAAAGTACCACCATCTTTAACAAACTCTGTTATTCTTTCAGCAACACCTGGTCTTATCATATATAACATTGGTGCCACAAGCAATTTATACTTAGAAAAATCACACTCCATATTAACTACATCTACAGGAATTCCTTTTCTCCAAAACACCTTATAATAATCTTCAACAGCTTCAAAGTATCCCTTATTATCATTTTTAAGTGCTTGGCAATCATCTATTGCCCATCTATTTTCCCAATCATAAATTATAGCTACTTCTGGTTCTACACTAGTTCCAAGTATTTCAGTTAATTTTTCTAATGTTTCCCCTACTTCTGTAACTTCTCTAAATACCCTAGTATTTTCATGTCCACAATGATCTACTACTGCTCCATGGAATTTTTCAGATGCTCCTCTTCCTTTTCTCCATTGGAAGTATTGAACTGAATCTGCTCCATGTGCCACACCTTGAAGTGATGATAATAAATGCATTCCTGGTCTCTTAGTTTTATTTACCTTATGCCAGTTAACTAAGCTTGGAGTACTTTCCATTATTAAAAATGGTTGTCCGCCCTTTAATGTTCTATATACATCATGTACAAAACTAACATTAGCTGCAGTATCATATGTCTTTTCAAAATTATTATGCCATGCTGGATAATCATCCCATGATACAACATCCACTTCTTTAGCAAACTTCCAATAATCTAATCCATTAAATAAACTCATTCTTGGATAATCACCCATGAAATTAGTTGTAACAGGTATATTAGGTGTTATTTCTCTAATTGGTGCTATTTCATTTTTATAGAAATCTATAGTTTGATCTGTAGCAAATCTCTTCCAATCAAGATTATGTCCATGAACAAACTCTTCACCATGATGTGCTGGACTTTCTATTTGTGACCAACTAGTAAATTTATGACTCCAAAATCCTGTCCACCATGCTTTATTTAATTTTTCTAAATCATTTTCATATTTAACTTTTAACCATTCTCTAAAAGCTTCTTGGCAAAGATTACAATGACACTCTCCACCATACTCATTAGATACATGCCACATTATAAGTGCAGGATGATCTTTATATCTTTCTGCTAATATTCTATTAATTTCTGAAGTCTTTTCTCTATATATTGGTGAAGTAAAGCAGTGATTATGTCTTTGTCCATGAAGTATTCTCCTTCTATCTGACCAAACACGTAAAACTTCTGGATATTTTTCTGACATCCAAGCTGGTCTTGCTCCACTTGGAGTAGATAAAATTACATGAACCCCTGCCGCGGCCATATCATCCATAACTTTATCAAGCCATTCAAAAGTATACTTACCTTCTTCGGGCTCTATTGCGCTCCACCCAAAAATATTTATAGACACACAATTACAATGTGCTAATTTCAATAATCTTACATCTTCCTTTAATATCTCAGGATAATCTAACCATTGATCTGGATTATAATCTCCTCCGTGTAAAAAACCTTTAACCTTTTCATTAACAGGTTTAAATTTTTTAATCATTTTATATTCCTCCAATACCGCTTAATTATTGCATACTTCTTCTTATCTAAAATTTTGATATTTTTAAATTAATCTTATTTTCTACAAATTCTCACTTTCCATATATTTGATTGCACTAATTTCTCTTACTTTTTATATCTCTTTATTAAAAATGGCAGATGACTATAATTTTTATAAATCTTAATCATCTGCCTATTTTAAACTGGAAACACGCTACTTACTTATGCTCGTAGGTGTAGCTTTGCCCATAATAATTACTATGAGCATTACTAATAGTGAGAAGGCTATTTTAAATGAGACACACAGTGTAACTTCAATTAACTAAATCAAAGATTTAGAA
>NZ_JAASHD010000009.1:0-52090 GCF_019734375.1 Clostridium sp. K04 | reverse complement strand
GAATCTTTATATGAAACACACTACTCACGTTGTTCGTAGGTGTAACTTCGATTAACTAAATCAAAGATTTAGAATCTTTATATGAAACACACTACTCACGTTGTTCGTAGGTGTAACTTCGATTAACTAAATCAAAGATTTAGAATCTTAGTTATATGATTTAACAAATTCTGTGGCTTGTTTTTGACATTCTTCTAATATCTTATCAAATCCAGCTTGTGTTAATTTTTCTCTAAACTCTTTAACACCAGCTTCTACATCATCAACCATTCCTAAATCTAGAGGTACTCCATATTGAGTAATAACATTACCTACTGCTGCCATTTCATTTTTAACATTAGAATCATCAAATGAAAATGCAGCTAAAGGATTAGAAACTGTATAATTGTCACTCCACTTAGTGATAGTTTCTTGAACTATTTCTGGTTCAGTAGATGAAGTACGAGCAAATTTAGTAGTATACCATCCCCACGGACAAACTTCACCTGCTGGGAATGCATCACTTCCTTCTAAAGAAGTATATTCACCTTCAGCTGAATTTTCCCAATGCTCACCTTCAATACCATACCAAGTTAGGTTATTAATTTCTTCGTCATATCTTAATAATTCAATTGCCATTAAAGCTCTTTCAGGATTTTTTGAATTAGCATTTATTGCAATACCATTGTTTGTATAAGGTTGAACAACTCTGTTAACTCCTTCACTTAAATCAAGTAATGTTGCATTCCAATCTGGATTAGCTGCATTCATTTCAACAGTTCTATTTGCTACAGTACTAAGATTCCAAGTCATTATTGCAGTTTTTCCTGCTACGAAATCTTCATCTCTAGTAGCTTGGCTTGAAATTGAATCTGCTGCCCAATAACCCTTATCAGCAAATTCCTTCATTTTCGTTACATATTCCATATATTCTGGAGTATCAACAAAGGCAAATACTTCTCCTGATGTATCATTAACATCATATCCAATCGATGGTGTTGGAGCTCCACTAACAGTTGAGAATCCATATCTTTCAATCATATATGGCCATTGTAAATTTTGTCCCCCACCATTAGCCATAACCTTAATTCCATTTCCTGATTCACCTTGTGCTACAGCATCCATAAATGCTTCAAGTTCATCATAACTTGTAATTGATTCAAATCCATATTTGCTTGCTAAATCTCCTCTATAAGCAAATACGTTTGTACCATATTCATTTCTATCATTTGGAACCATATATACTTTCCCATCAATTTTTGCTTGATTCCATGCATCTGCTGGTTCATTAGCATAAATTTGTGGAGCATATTCCTTTAATAAGTCATCTGTTAACTCTAAGAATCCATTTTTAGTTGCAACTTGGCTATAATATCCCCACCCTGCAGCTGTGAATATTAAATCAAAATCTTCACCTGATTGGAATAATAGTTGATACTTAGTTGTCATATCTGACCAAGGAATAAAATTCACTTCTAAAGTTGCATTTATTTCTTCCTTCATCTTTTCGTTAACCTTTGCATAAACCTCATCAAAATCTGCTGGTTTATCTCCTATTAAGTACATTTTCAATTTAACTTCTTTTAATTCTGAAGAATTTGATGCTACACTTTTATCATCGGATCCTTTTGACCCACATCCTACCATAAATGAACTTAACATAAGCACGCTTAAACCTATAGCTGCTAATTTTTTTATTGACCTTCTTATCATTTTAAAATCCCCCTCATAACTCATTTATAAATAAACCCTTTTGGTATTTATCCTTTTTGTATTTTTTATTAATCTTTATCCTTTAACCGCTCCTATAGTTACACCACTAACAAAGTATTTTTGAATAAATGGATAAACTAATATAATTGGTCCAGTTACTATAATTGTTAATGCCATCTTTAAAGACTCACTTGGCATATTTATTGTAGAACCTAATGAAGTTCCACCACCAGCTTGTGCTAGTATTGTTTTATATGCTTCGATATTGTTTACAATCTTATATAAATAATATTGTAATGAATATAAATTTTCATTATTTATAAATAACATTGAATTATACCAGTCATTCCAATATCCTAATGCAATAAACATTCCTATAGTTGCAAGTGCTGGTTTGACTAATGGTAATATTACCTTCATAAATATAGTAAAGTCTCCTGCCCCATCTATTTTAGCTGATTCTGTTAATGCTTGTGGAATTCCACTCATATAGCTTTTCATAATAATTATATTGAAAACACTTAACAATGGTGGTAACAATAAAGATAAATAGCTATCCTTTAAACCTAAATATTTTACCATTAAAATATACCATGGAACTAATCCACCACTAAATAATGTTGTAAAGTAGAAGAAAAATGATACTTTATTTCTCCACTTAAAGTCCTTTCTTTGTAATACATATGCTGTCATCGCTACTATAAATAATCCAATTGCTGTACCAATTACAGTTAAACTTGCTGTTACTCCATATGCCCTAAGTATTGCCATTGGTTCCTTTAATGCAGTTTTATATGCTTCTAATGACAATTCCTTTGGGAAGAAAGAGAAACCATTTGCAATGATTTCTTTTTCTGCAGTGAAAGATCCAACTACAACCATTAAAAATGGTATTAAACATATTATTGCTACTAGTGCAATTAGTGTATAACTTAAAATATTAAATACTTTTATATCTTTTGACTTCTTCATATTTTACCTCCTAGAATAATGAGTAATCTGGATCATATTTCTTAACTAAGAAATTAGTAAATACTATTGTTATAAAGCAAAATACTGATTGATATAATCCAGCAGCTGCTGACATTCCAACTTCTCCTGATTGAATAAGAGACCTAAATGTGAATGTATCTATAACATCTGTTGCATTAAATAATGGTCCATTATTACCTACAAGTTGATAAAACATTTGGAAATCTCCTCTAAAGATATTTCCCACTGCTAATAATGTTAATATTATTAAAGTCGGTACCAAACAAGGAATTGTTACTTTGAAAATTCTTTGGAATATATTTGCTCCATCAATTTGAGCTGCTTCATATATTTCTGTATCAATTCCCATTATTGCTGCTAGATATAGCACTGTTCCATATCCAACATTTTTCCATGCTGAGAAAAATACTAATATAAATGGCCAAACCCATGTTGTTCCATAGAAATTAATTTTCTCTCCTCCAAGCTTTGCAATTAATGTATTAATTGTTCCATGCTCAACATTTAAAAAATTGTAAGCAATCATTCCAACAACAACCCATGAAATAAAATATGGTAAAAACATTGCTGTTTGTGTAATCTTTTTAAAGAACTTTCCACCAATTTCTGAAATTAATATCGCAAGCCCCATTTGAAGAACTGTATTAATAACAATAAACAATACATTATAAAATATAGTATTTCTGGTTACAGTCCAAGCTTGTCCTGAAATAAAGAAATATTTAAAATTGTCAAATCCAACCCATGGACTTCCAAAAATACCATCTCTAAAATTATAATTCTTAAATGCAACAATTGAACCTGTCATAGGCAAATAACTAAATAGTAAGAAATAAGTAACTGCTGGTACAAGCATCAGTAATAATATCCTATTTCTTTTAAATTGCCTTACAAAAGAAGATTCCTCATACAAAGTATTTTCCTTATTTTTGTTTTTCGAAAAAAATCCATTTTTAATTTTTTTGCTATCTAACCCTTTCTCCATATATATCCCCCTTATAAGTTATCGTTTTCACCAACTGATATAATGATAACATCTACATAAGTAATATTTATTGGTAAAATAATTAGATACTAGTAAAATATTATTATCTTTTTTATTTTGACTTACCATTTATTATAATCTTAAATAAAACCAAATTGAATAATTTTTGTATTTTATGTTTATTGTTGAATAAATTCTAACAATAATGGTATAATTTTAACATATTTGATATAGGGGGTATATATATGGTCAAACTTTTAATTGCAGATGATGAAAGTTTTACACGTCAGGGTATATTAGAAACAATTCCATGGAAGGCTTTAAATATCAGTGAAGTACGAGAAGCATATGATGGTCAAAATGCATTAGAAATTATAAAAGATTTTGAACCAGATATTTTATTAACCGATGTAAGAATGCCTCGTTTAAATGGTATAGAATTATCTTTTAAGGTTAGAGAATTATATCCTAATTGTTCTATTATATTTATGAGTGGTTTTTCAGATAAAGAATATTTAAAATCAGCTATTCACCTTAAAGCAATAAGCTATGTAGAAAAGCCTATTGATTTAGATGAATTAGAAATTTCAATTAGAAATGCTGTCACAGAAGCTCAAAAATCAAAAATAATATATAAAAACATTAAAGATAATATAGTGTTAGATTTAATTAATTCAATTACTAATGATGAAATAAATTTACTTTTATCTTCTCATTATAATTCTGACTACTACTTGTCATTATTGGACAAGCCTTCTGTAATCGTTTGTTTGAATTTAATTAATTGTATTAATATTGATCAAAACTTAATTATTTCTAATTTACAAAACTTAATTTCTATTTACAATATGGAATCTTTGATATCGTTTATTAATAAAAAACAAATTATTATTAATTTATTTCTTAAAAATACTATAAAATCATTAATATCTAATTCTGAATTTAATTCATTGCTATTTTCGGTTAGTGAATATATAAATAACTTTACACCTTTAAACTTCTGTATAGGAAATATTTTCAACAATATATATGATATTAAAAATGCTTATACTGATATTATTAAAATAGTTAACTCTGCATTCTTTTATAATCATAATTCCGTAATTTATTTAGAAAATTTTAATCCTAAAATTTATGTACTTAATAATGATATCTATGATGATTTTCAAAAATATTTAGTTAATGAAGATAAGTCTAGTTTACTTTTATTAACTAAAGAATTAACAAATGAAATTAAAAATTATCCAAGCACCTCTATAAGTTATGTAAAGGATATCTATTATAATTTACTGCTAAAACTTATTAACTTTTCAAATGATAGAAAAATTGATATCTCAACTCATATAGATAGTAACAGTCTATTTGAAGATATATTGCAACTGAATACTATCTTTGAAATTAATAGTTACCTTATAGATAAAATAAATAATTTCTTTAAATTATTAGAAGAAAAAAATAACAATAATAAACCTATATTAAACATTTTAAAATTTATCCATGAAAACTATGCTGATGTTAATCTTTCCCTAGAGGAAATAAGTAAAAATATATTTTTAACACCAGCACATATATGCGTAATTTTTAAAGATCATACTAATACTACTGTAAATAAATATATCACTGAATATAGATTAGACAAGGCAAAAACTTTATTACAAGACCCTTCAATAAAAATGAATGAAATTGCTTCAAGTGTTGGCTATAGAGATGGCAATTATTTTGCTAAGATCTTCAAAAAGGAAGTCGGCTATAGCCCCTCTGAATATAGGCGTAAATTCACATAATGAAAGATTATATTATAAATAAAATTACTTTTTTTAGGAAACTAAATTTAATACAAAAATTTCTATTAACTTATTGTATTTTAATATTAGTTCCTTTAACAGCTTTATTTGGATACTCTTATGCTAAAATGTCCAATATCATTGAAAGTAATTTATTAAATTCTACTGAAAAGGCCTTTGAACAATCTGTTGATTTTATAACTTATAAACTATATAGAATCTTTGATATTTCTAATACATTAGCTATTGATGAAAACATTGTAACAATACTTAGGAATGATCCTGATAATTATTTACTATCTGACCAAATAAGTCATTTATCATATTTAAGATTATTTCTTTCATCATACGAAGATGAATCTGAAGTTTCTAATGTAAGTTTATATGTTAATGATAATTTTATTTACAAGAATGATAATAAAAATATTTTTAGTATGAATATATTAGATGGTACTAAAGCTATAAATTCAATAAATAGTACTAATGCCCGATTTATTTGGGGACCTAGTTCTTATTTTACTACTTATAATCCACTACCATCTGATACACTCTCACTTTTTAAAACTATAAAAAGCCCTGATAATTTTGCTGAAAATATAGGTTATTTAAAGCTTACCTTTAAAAAATCTCTAATTAGCGATATTATCAATAAAATTAATTCTGTACCTAATACTGTTAGCTATATAATTAATTCTGAAGGAATCATAATTTGTTCATCCGAAGAAAAAAATCAAAATATTGAATATATAACTGATATAAATCAAATTCAAGATTTTGCAAATATAAATAATAAGTTTTCCACTACTAAAGTTAATAATTCAAAAATTTATGTTAAATCGTCTTTAATAGATAAAACAGATTGGTATTTGGTAACCTTATTACCAGAATCAAGTATTATTGCTGCTATAAATTCTCAAAGAATCTATCTTTTCATTATAGTAGTTATTTGTGGTGGAACTTCCATAGCTTTAGCTTTTTATTTCATAAAATATATAAATAAAAGATTAAATAAAGTAGTTAAAGGGATGCGTTGTGTTCAATCCGGTGACTTTAGTCATTATATTGATCATAATGATAATGATGAATTAGGAGAATTAATTGATAGTTACAATTATATGATTGGTAAAATGTCTATATTAATTGATGAACAATACAAACTTGGTAAGAGTGTAAAAAATGCTGAATTAAAGGCTTTACAATCTCAGATTAATCCTCATTTTTTATATAACACCCTAGATATGATTAATTGGATGTCATATAAAAAAATGAACTCTGAAATTAGCCATGCAGTTAAAAATTTAGCTAAATTTTATAAGCTTTCTTTAAACAAGGGTAAGGACTTAGTTCCTATAAAAGATGAGCTACAGCATGCAACATTATTTGTAAACATTCAAAATATGAGATATAACAATAGAATTTCATTAAAATTTAATGTTGATGAAGCTATTAATGATTATTTAATTCCAAAGATTACTTTACAACCTATTATTGAAAATTCTATTAATTATGGAATTCTGGGTAAAGGTGAGGGAACTGGTACTATTTCTATACTAGGATATTCTATTAACTCAGATGTGATTCTAACAATTTCTGATGATGGTATAGGAATGACTGAAGATAAACTTAAAGAACTAATCGATAATAAGCTTACCTCTTCAAAAGGTAGTGGTTATGGCTTAAAAAATATCAACAAAAGAATTAAACTGTTATATGGTGATAATTATGGCCTTTCATTTAAAAGTGTTTATAATTATGGTACTACAGTCATTATTAAAATTCCACCAATTAAAGAAATAGAAAAAAATGATTAAAATATGAGGTATTAAACTATGGGTAAACAAAAAGAATTTTATGACAAACCACTTTTTTCAATTATTAATTATATAACTTGGCTTTTATTAGGAGGACTTTATTTTATTCTCCTTAATATACCACTTATATTTTTTTATACACTAACATCATATAATGCTAGTCTATTTAGTATAGCTTTATTATTTATTTGCTTAATTCCATTTGGACCAGCTTTAGGCGCTTTATACTCTACAATGGCTGAAATAGTTAGAGAAAAAGATATTTCATTCACCTCTTACTTTTTTAACTCTTATAAAACTCAATTTAAGTCTAACTTTAAATTATGGTTTGTAGAATTATTATTATTAACTATCTTCTTTGTAGATTTTCAGTATTTTTATTTAAATATGTCTTCAAGTGGACTTCATATAATATTTTTAATATTAGGAATTTTTGTATTAATATTAGGTCTTTATGCATTTCCTATTAATTGTAGATTTCATATGAAATTAAGAGATATTGTTGCATTATCTTTTTACTATTCAATAAAGAAATTCTATATAACTTTATTAAAAATAATTGTTACATTAATAGTACTTTTCCTTGTTGCTAAAATACATGCTCTGTTAGTACTATTTATACCAAGTATACTTTGTTTTATATTAACAATTTATGATAAACCTATATTATTAGAGCTTGAAAAGAAATCATCAGTTGGAACTTTATCAGCTTCTAATTAAATGTAATATCTTCAACAAACTTTATATTGAATAAATAAAAAGTAATAACTCTGATAGAAAACTTTTAGTTTTCTATCAGAGTTATTACTTTTATCTTTTATTTATCCATTATTTATTATTTCCTGTAACAAGTCTGGATAATCGGTAAATACTCCACTTACTCCTGCTGAAATTAATTTTCTCATTAAGATTGGACTATTCACAGTATAAATATTTACATCTATATTATTTTCTTTAGCTTCTTTAATAAGCTCTTCTGATACTAATCTAATATCTGGGTGAATTGCATTTGCACCAAAATCCTTAGCATAATTAACTACATCTTTTATAGGCTGATAATATAATAATCCTGTTTTAAACTCACTATCAATTTCTCTAGAAATTTTTATAGACTCATGATTAAAGCTAGATAATATTACTCTATTCTTTAACTCATACTTGTTAACTAAATCTATTACATCTTTTTCAATTCCCTCATAATGTATTTCATCAGTTTTAAGTTCTATATTTAATATTACCCTAGAAGCTTTAACTAACTCTAAAACCTCTTCTAAAGTAGGAATTCTACACTCTAAGTTATCTTCAAAATTCTTATTTCTACACTTAAAACCCTTAAGTTCTTTAAGGGTATAATCCTTTACTAACCCTTTTCCTATAAATGTTCTTTCAATATCTTCATCATGTATTACAACAAGTTTATTGTCTTTACTCTTATGAACATCAATTTCTAAACCAGTTGCTCCTGTTTTTATGCCTTCTTTTATTGATAATATAGTGTTTTCAGGATAATACTTACTTGCCCCTCTATGTGCAAAATTTATCATACAAATTCACCTCGTATAAGATATTTAATGTACTTACTTGTACACCTTATTTATTTTATCATTTTCTTTGAGCCATTATAAGTTGCAATAAAATATCCACCATAAATAATTATAAGTACAACTAAAGTAATTAATATATATTTCATCATACTTCCATCACCAACTATAGAAACTATTCCTTGTGCAAATTTTAATCCTGCTATAGAATGAACTAATGCAAGTGCTAAAGGAATTATGAAATATATTCCTATTTGTGTAAATAAAGATTTATTAATTATTTTTTCATCAACTCCAACTTTTTTAAGTAATTCATATCTATAGATATTATCTGCTGATTCACATAATTGTTGAAGTGCTAAAACTGCTGCACTTGTTATTAGGAATATAACCCCCATATAAATTGCTAGATAGGAAACCACTGCTCCAAGTCCAGCTGTAGTTGCTTCTACATTTTCTTTACTAATATAATATATTTGAGTTCCATCCTTAGCATTATTATCTTTTATTAACTTGTTTATAGCTTCTTCTGACTTTAATTTATCATCTTTATAATTTACATTTAAATAAGTATTAATAGCTGTTAATCCATTAACTACATCATCATTTACTACAAATGTACAAATATTATTTTTAAGAGTTGAATCATAAGCTACAATATTGAAAACTTTATTACTTGAAGGACTTAATTCCTTTCCATTAATATTTATTTTAGTATTATTATCTATAGCTTCCTGTATCACAGCTTGCATATCATCTATGTCACCAAAAGCTAAATACTCATTTTGCCCTAACTCTACAGTGTCTTTTCCTAACAATATTAATAACCCATTAAAGTCTGATAATGTAATTGTATTAATATTACTATCTGCAAATACAGGATAATAACTACTTCCTTTTTCAATACCATTCTTACTTAAAAATTTGCTATAAGGTACTTCACTATTATAATTTGTGTATTCTGCATAATTAGAAATGTCATCTAAATTATTTTTTCCTAATAAGTCTTCAATATTATCACCATTTAAGTTCCATATACTACTATCAAATTGCGTTAAATCTTGAACATCTTTATTGAGACCTCTGCTAATTCCAAATCCACTTGAAAATGTACATATTGCAATAAATAACATTAAGCAAATAAATGTCATTGATATAAAAGTAGTGTTTATTTTACTGTTAATTTGTCTTAATACAAACATATTTAAATCTTTCAAGTAGAATTTTTTATTGTTTTGCATAATCTTCAATAAAAACCCTGATAGTGAGAAGAAAAATAAAAGTGTTCCTATAGATCCTAATAATACTGGAATTCCTATAGCTGTTGGACTTGCTATTGCAACTCCATTTTTTAATACTATAAAATATGCCGAACCTATCATTACTATACTAATTACAAATGTTATTACAGATATCCAAATGTTTTTTACTTTTAAGCTTTCATTTTTCTTTGCAGAAGTTAATAAATCTATTAATTTTACTTTTCTTATAGTAAATGAATTAAAAATTAAAACAACTAAATAAATTAATCCAAAACAAACTAATGTCTTAATAAATGCTATTTTAGAAAATACAAAAGTAAAATTAACTAAATTAACTTTAAATAATTTAGCAGTAAATATTGATAATCCTTGTGAAAGTAAAACTCCTAAAGCTACCCCTACTACTAGCGAAACAACTCCAATTAACATTGTCTCTATAAATATCAATCTAGAAAGTTGTTTATTTTCCATACCCAATGTCATATAAATTCCAAATTCTTTTTTTCTTCTTCTTATTAAAAAGTTATTAGCATATACTATTAAAAATCCTAAAACAAAAGAAATAAATACTGAAGCAACTCCCATAACTACATCTATTAGTTGAAATGCTGCTGCCTGCATATCAGTTAAATCCATCATTACTTTTTGTGATTCAATAGAATTAAAAGTATAAAATATACAAACTCCAAATACTAATGTTAAAAAATATATAGTATAATCTTTTAAACTCTTTTTTAAATTTCTTGTAGCTAGCTTAAAATACATCTCTTTGGTCACCTCCAAGTAAGGTAACAACTTCAATTATCTTATTAAAGAAATCTTTTCTACTATCATTTCCTCTAACTAACTCATTAAAAATCTTTCCATCTTTAATAAATAAAATTCTACTTGCATAGCTTGCTGTAAAAGCATCATGAGTTACCATCATAATAGTTGCATTTAACTCTGTATTTAAATGCTCTAAACTTTCAAGAAGCATTTTTGCTGATTTTGAATCTAAAGCTCCTGTTGGTTCATCTGCTAAAACTAATGATGGATTAGTTATTATTGCTCTTGCACATGCAACTCTTTGTTTTTGTCCACCTGATACCTCATAAGGATATTTATTTAATATTTCTATAATCCCAAGCTTACTTGCTACTTCTTTAACTCTACTATCAATTTCTTTATGATTGACTCTTGAAATAGTTAGTGCTAATGCTATATTTTCATAACAAGTTAATGTATCTAATAAGTTAAAATCTTGAAATATAAATCCAAGTTCTTCTCTTCTGAATTTTGCTATTTTTTTAGTGTTTAACTTTGTAATATCATTATTATTTATAAAAATGTGTCCACTGCTTACTTTATCTATTGTTGAGATACAATTTAATAATGTAGTTTTACCACTTCCTGAAGCACCCATTACCCCAATAAATTCTCCTTCTTCTACTGTAAAACTAATATTATTAATTGCTTTAGTTATATTACTCTTATTTCCATAATATTTTTCTATATTACTTACCTTTAAAACTTCCCTTTTCATACTTTCCTCCACTGAGTTCATATTTTCAAGACTTTCCCTTGACTATGATTAAATTTTACAATTAATATGATACTCTATCCATAGAACTATATAACAGAAACCTTACATTTTTGTTATATAACAAAAATCGCACACCAAAGTGGTGTGCGTATTTTATAATTATCGCAGATGAAAATATACATATTTTCTCCTGATACAATTTATTATTAATCAACTTATACAATATAAGATAATTATTTTTATTAAATTAAAATATCTTTTCTTTTAAAGTTAATATGCGCAATTGTATATGAAATTACAATAGTTGCAATCATAACTATTATTCCATTTTGAACTGTCATATTAGGATTATTAAACGCTAATGCACTACTTCCAGTTAATACACTAATTCCATCACCATAGTTTACAAATATTAAATGTGCAACATCTTTAAGTGAATCTATTCCTTGACTTCCTATACTTAAAAATACCGTAACAACTACTGATAATGCCATAGTTATCATACTACTTTTTATTAAAGTTGAAATTAAAAATACTACTGAACAAGCTGCTATAATAAATAATCCTTGGAATAACATAGCTTTAACAAACAATTCTCCATTAGTTCCCATGTGCCCTGATCCTACAACTTTAACTAATTCAGCTACACCTTCAGAATTTATAACCTTATTATATTGAGCTCCTAAATTAACTGGATAGCTAGCTCCACCTAGTTTACTAGTTAAATTTACAAAAGCAAATCCTATAAGTTCTCCCCCTAAAATCATAGCAACAACTGTTATTGTTACTGATATAAACTTAGATAAAAGCACCTTTCCTCTTGTTACTGGTTGTACAAGTAGGAATTTTAATGTAGCTGGCGTACATTCTCCAGAAACTATATCACTCATAAATACAGCTATCCCACAAAGTAAAAGTGCCATTCCTAAAAATTGCATAAGTGAAGTCATATAGTTATAAGCTTCATATTCCCATCCATAAAGTGGCTCAATATTATTATCCTTAAGATAATTATACATTTCTAAATTATCTTGCTCTTCCATTAAATATCTTTTTGACCACTCATCATCGTACTTTTTATAACTTTCTATAATTTGCTTACTATCCTCAATCATTTGATCTAATTGAAGCTTCCATGCCTTTTCATCTAATCCATTTTTTATTATATCTTCATAGTTTTCTATTTGAGCCTTTGAATTTTCTATAGCCTCTTGTAAATATGTTATATATTCTGGATTAACATCAGTGTCTTTATTCAGCTCAAGTTCTTCATTATAATAGTTTAAATTATCTTGAGCCATTTCTAGTTGTTTCTCTGGTGAACTCCATACTCTCATATTTTTATCGCTTCTATATTGAGCAAATATAGTTACTGCTATGAAAGCTGCAAAAAGTGCAAATACTATCCATGTCTTGGACTTTTTCATAAGTTTTATTAATTCATTTTTTATTAAAGTAAATAACATTATCTTATTCCTCCCTCAACTAATTCCATATATCTTTGCTCTAAGCCTTTTCTTTCCTTATAGATTTCTTCAATATTAAAATTATTACATGCTAAATGCTTAACCAGCTTAGACGTTGAGTTAGATTCTAATATTATTTGTAATCCCTTATCATTAATTTTACATGATGAAACATAAGTTAATTTTTTAACTTCATTTTCAATTATTTTCTTATCATCATTAGAAACGAGACAAATTATATCTTTCTCAGTATCCATAGAATTTGTATCTGAATTTATTTCTTCAACAGCCTTAATTACTCCATCATTAATAAATGCAACTTTATCACAAAGATTTTGAACTTCTGATAATATGTGAGATGATACAAATACAGCCATTCCCCTTTCCTTAGCTGCCTTTTGTACAACTTCTCTAAAATCTAATATTCCAGATGGATCTAATCCATTCGTTGGCTCATCTAAAATTAGTAGCTTTGGTTTTGATAAAAGGGACGCTGCTAGTCCTAATCTTTGCTTCATTCCTAAAGAATATTTTCTTACTTTATCATCAATCCTTCCCTCAAGACCAACAAGTTTTATAGTTTCTTCTACATCTTCTTTAGATACCTTTCTTATTCTTGCAATTTGCATAAGATTTTCTCTACCTGATAAATACTTGTATAACTCTGGATTTTCAACTACTGCTCCAACTTCACTTAAAGCATTGGTTGTATCCTTACTTAAATCATGCCCACAAATTTTTATTTCTCCTGATGTTGGTTTAATTAATCCAACTAACATTCTTATTGTAGTAGTTTTCCCAGCACCATTAGGTCCTAAAAATCCAAATATTTCTCCAGACTTTATATTAAAACTTACACCTTTTATAATTTCTCTTTTTCCTAATGACTTTCTTAAATCATTTACCTCTAAAACATTCATGTATCTTCCTCCTACACTTTTTCCATCACTCCTTGTATTATATCTATAAAATCTTACTATATATTTTAAATTTTCTTAATAATTCCTTAATAAAATATGCCTCAGGTAAAATATACATATTTTACCTGAGGCATAGATATAAAAACATTTTTTCTACATTAATTTTATTTTATCAAAATACTCTTCTTTTAAAATATTATAATATAATTCATTAACTTCTTTATTATCTAATAACGGTAGTTCCCTTATCTTTTCAAACTTAAAATTAAATCCACATTTTTCAATTACTCTTTTAGATTTAAAATTATAATCAAAATGACCACACCAAATTAAATCTAAATTTAATTCTTCAAATCCATATTTTATTAATGCTTTAACAGCTTCAGGAATATATTCATTTCCCCAATATTTAGGATTTAAAACATATCCTATTTCACGTACATTTCCACCTTGCATATTTTTATCAATCTTTTTATAATGTAACCCTACTCCACCGATAACTTTACTTTCACTTTTTAAAACTACTGCGTATTCTTCATCACCATCTATAAACATATCAACTATTTCTTTACTATCTTCTATAGTTTTATGTACAGGCCACCCTGCATTAGGTCCTACTCTATCATCACTACCATAGTCATACATATCTAAATAATCATCTTTACACCATTTTCTTAATATTAATCTTTCTGTTTCAATACTCTTCATAAACTTACTCTCCCTTTTAGCACTAAAATTTCATCATATCATTTATAGGAAATAATATAGTTACCTCTGTTCCTTCATTTTCCTTTGATTTAATATTTATACCTAATCCTAACTTTTCACAAAGCTTTTTACACAAATATAATCCCATGCCAGTAGATTTTCCAAATCTTCTACCATTTTCACCTGTATACCCTTTTTCAAAAGCTTTAATTACAGACCTTTCATCCATTCCAATTCCATTATCACATATTTTTAAAATAACGTCATTTCCTATATTCTCACTATATATTTTTAAAACACTTTCTTTCTTATCCATATATTTAATACTATTACTTACTATTTGACCTAAAATAAATTCTATCCATTTACTATCACAGGATACTATTTTATCAACATTCCTAATATCAACTTTAACCCGTTTTTCAATTAAAGTATTAGCATTTTTTCTAATTACAGCATTAATAGATTTCTTTAAATTAATTTCTTTAATCAAATAATCTTTTTCTACTGCATTGCTTCTTGCATAAAATAAAACCTGTTCTATATAATCCTCAACCTTTGTTACCTCTTCTCCTATACTTTCAGTAACTTCATTATCATTATTTTCAATAAGTAATTTACAAGTTGCTATAGGAGTTTTTATTTCATGTACCCAAAGCTCTATATATTCTTTATAATCATTGCTATTTCTAATAGATTCACTTATATCATCCTTCATTGATTTTGTTGCTTGACTTATAATTTCAAATAAAATTTTACCCTCTAAAAAATCTTCTTCAGTAGCAACATCACCAATAAAATACTTTTTATCCAATTCATCTAATCTCTTTAATAAACTACTATAATACTTACTTTTTCTTAAACAATCATAAATAAAAAAAGATATACTGGCTAAAAAATTCAAAATACATATTATAAAAATTGCATAGGAAGATACATTTAATCCAAACAATAAATAAGATGTAATAACTAAAACAATTATATTAATTATTATAAATATAACTTTATCTTTAAAATATTCTATAAAGCTCATATTAAAATATACCCCTGTCCCCTCTTTGTTTGAATATAATCAACAGCACCTATTTCTTCTAATTTTTTTCTTAACCTATTAATATTAACAGTCAAAGTATTATCATCTACAAATTCATCATCCTGCCACAAAGCTTTCATTAAATCATTTCTCGAAACAATCCTCTCTTTATTTTTCATTAATGTAAAAAGAATTTTACTTTCATTTTTTGTTAACTCACACTTTTTATTATCAAATGTCATTTCACTAGTAGACATGTTATATTTTAAACCCTTAAATTCGAAAACTTCACTATCTAAATTTTGATATGTTCTTCGAATAATTGATGCAATCCTAGCAAGTAAAATTTGAGTATTATAAGGCTTAGTTATAAAATCATCTGCACCTAAATTCATACTCATAAGCTCATCTACTTCACTATTTCTACTTGTAACTACTATTATTGGAACATTAGATTTCCTTCTTATTTCTCTGCATATATAATAACCATCATAATACGGTAAATTAATATCTAACAATATTATATCTGGCTCCTCCTTCAGGGAAATATCAACTATATTTTCAAAATCTGTGGAATAACTTGTTTCATAACCATATCTATTTAAAAATGTACTTAACTCTAACCTTATTTTCTCTTCATCTTCTATAATAAAAATTTTATTATTCATTTATAAAACCACCTCTTTTTCATAATTATATCCATAATTTCTAGCAAAGCACAATTATTATATTTATAAATTAATTTCTATGTTAAAATATTTATTATACTTTTTCTTTTATATTAATTTAAAGATGGGGTGAAACTATTATGAAAGCACTTATTTTGTATACAAACACAGGTGCCGGACATGCTTCTGCTGGAAAAGCAATTTGTAATGCACTTGATAACTTAAATATTAAGACTGTAGAAATAGATACCTTAAGCTTTGCAGGAAAAAACACATCTAAAAAAGTAGAAAATTCTTATGTTAGCATAGTAAAACATAGTCCTAGATTTTTTGGATCACTTTATAAAGCTGGCGTAAAAATTAGTAACCCTAAGATAAAATCTATAATTTACATTTTAAATTCTCTTTATGCAAATAAAATATATAATGTTATTACTTCTGAAAATCCAGATATAATTATTTGCACTCATATATTTTGTGCCCAAACAATTTCTTATTTAAAAAATAAATATCCATTTAACTCCATTACTGCTGCTATTATAACTGATTATACCTGTGCACCTTTTTGGGAAGAAACAAATTTAGATTATTTTCTTATTCCTCACAAAGATTTAATTAATGAATTTATTAGTAAGGGAATAGATAAAAATAAACTTCTGAGCTTTGGATTACCAGTACATTCCAAATTTAAACAACACAAATCTAAAGTTGCTACAAAAAAAGAACTAAACCTTGATCCTAATATGAAACATATATTATTAATGGGTGGCAGTATGGGTGCAGGCAATATACTTGAAAGTACCAGAATCTTATCTGATAAACTACCTAACATTCAGGTTACGGTTATTTGTGGACATAATGAAGAATTATTTAAAGAATTTAATAAAGTAAAACTAAATAAAAATATTAATATATTATCTTTTACAGATTCTATTGATTTATTAATGGATGCAAGTGATATTTTAATTACTAAACCTGGTGGATTGACCACAACAGAAGCAATGACCAAAAATTTGCCTATTATAATGATAAACCCAATTCCTGGCGTAGAATCTGCTAATTGTAATTTTTTTAAAAGTCATGGGATGGCACTAGCTTCTAATTCAGTAAATGAAACTTTATCTCTGTGTAAATCTTTATTAACTGACGATTCATTATGCAATTCTATTATTCAAGCACAAAAGAAAAATATTAACTTAAATACGGCTGATGATATTGCTAACTTTCTAATAAAACAAGCAAATCATAGGAGGGAATAACCTTGTTTTTTAGAGATATTTTATTAATTATTTTATCTTTTTTATCAGGATCTATTATGTATTCTTATTTAATTCCTAAATTAGTTAAAGGCATTGATATAAGAAAAATATCAGATGATATGAATCCTGGTTCAGGAAATGTTATTAAATATTGTGGAATACCTTTAGGAATACTATGTATAATTTTAGATTTATTTAAAGCTTTTATTCCTGTTTTTATTTCTATTAATTATTTTTATACAAGTAACATAGCAATTATTTTTATTGCAATTTCGCCAATTTTAGGGCATGCTTATTCACCATTTTTAAAATTTCAAGGTGGAAAGGCTATTGCATCTACATTTGGTTCATTTTTAGCATTATATCCTATAAGTTATGTTGCATTAATATTTGCACTCATATTAATATTTTTTAAATTTATTTTAACTATTAAACCAAACTCTAGTGTTATTTTAGTTAGTATTTTATTTTTAGATATACTAGTATTTGCTTCTAATTCCAGTATTTATATTAAGTTAATAGTATTTTTATCATCAATAATTCTCGGGCATAAGCATAGGGTAAATAGAAATGACGGTGATATAACAATCTCATTATTTAATAAATACTGTAAAAAAATTCTTTATCATAATCAAATTACTTAGTAATAACTATATAATTTTTCTATAAAATAATGAGTAGCAGATTTAGATATTTTGATTACTAAATTTGCTACTCATTCTTTCATTACATTAACTTAAGATAATTAATTTATAACTCTATACTATTCACTTTTTTCTAATTTAGAAATCTGCTTTTCTCCTAAATCAGCTAACTCCTTAAATTGACTTATAGTTTCTTTAAGCCTTGGTAATGCTTCTTGTTTATATGAACTAATTGCATTTAATGCCTCTAAAGTATCAGAAAAGGCAGATTTTAAAGTATCTACAGAAATATTAGATTCAATTGATTGCCTTTGAATTTCTGCTCCTTGCTCCTTAAGCATTTTTGATGTTCCGCTAATTAAATCATTTGTAGTTTTATTTAATAAATCTATCTTTTTCAAAACTATTTTTTGATTATATAGTGCACTAGCAACTATTGTTGCAGTTCTCAAAGCAGATATAGTTACATTTTTAGCTCTATCAACACCTCTTATAAGCTCTTTATTATTTCTTCTTATAACTTCAATTGCTATTATCCCTTGCTGATTAACAACTATCATTTGCTGCATATCCATAATTCTTTGCCTTAAAGGAAATAATATCTCCTCCGAAACAAAACTAATTCTATCCGGATCATCATTATTAACTTTTGCTTTATTTAAGGCATCTGAAATCTCCTCATCCATCATTATTCCCATTTCTATTTCTTTAGCTAACTTTTTTGTTAAATCCCTCATAGATAACTCTTCTATTTCCAAAGTAGTATTATCATTTTTTAAGGTTATCTTACCTTTTTCCAAAGATTCCATGATATCATTAATAACATTATCAGCTTTTTGATACTTATCAAAATAAGTACGTATTGGATTTGCAACCCTTCCGAAAAATCCTTTTTTTGTGAAGTCTATCATACTTGGATCAAGATCTTTCATTGCCCTTTGTAATTCTGTTAACCCAATAGCAACTTCTCCTCCTTCATCCCCCATTTTAGATAGATTTTTTATACTTACTTCTAATAAGGCGTTTTTTTGAGATGATTTTTGCATAGTATCTAACCCAAATTCATCAATTGATTTTAAAATCAACTTTCTATCCTCTAATGAATCCATATCTAAATTCATAACTGCTTCTACATTATTATCGCTTAATACTTTTAACTTTTTTACTTCTTCTTTTTCTGGCTTTACAGCTTCTATAACCTCATTTTTAATTTCTTCGGTATCACATACATTCATTGAAAATCCCATGTTCTCCCCCCTATTTCTCTACATCTCTGCATTAAATAAACTTCCTAACTTATAAATAACATCATCAGAATCTGCATTAATACTTGTTGCCTCATTAATTGCAGAAATATTTTCTAATGCCTTAATATTTGCATTATATCCAATAGTATGAACTGGTATTTCAACTGCTTCTAGGATTTCTTTTATATCTTCTAAAGAATGTCCAATATTAGTTTCACCATCACTTAATACAAAAAGCATTAACTTAGTATCTGGATTCTTTTCCTTTTCTTCTAAAAGCATTTTAACAGCTACAGCAATTCCATCAAATGTTGCTGTTCCTCCTCCAGCATCCATATCTTGTACAGCTCCAGTAAATAGTGATCTTTGATTTAAATCGAACTTTCCTATAGGAAGATTAATATTAACATCATTTGAATAAGTTACTAACCCTATAGAATTTTCTTCTCCTATATATTGTGATCCATTCAACAATGATTTTTTTAGCTCATTTAATGGTTCACCCTCCATGCTTCCAGACACATCTGCCACAAAAACTGCAGCTATAGGCTTATTACTATTTTTGTTTTCCTTCCATAGCTTTTGAGCCTGTATTATTACATCTCCTTCTAACTCTCCAATTTCACATTTATAATCTTCTAAGTTATTGAATCCATATTCTGTAGCTAAATCTTGATATTTTTCTCCTTTATAAAATTCAATGAATCTATTTAATATTTCTTTCTTTTCTTCAGATAAATTTCCAACTGCATATAATGGACTATCATGTCTATACCCAAATGGTGTAAATACATAATCTGCTTTTAATTCTGGTGAATTTATATATGTTTGATATTCCATAATAAATCCATCTAAAATACCTGATTCAGCAGAATTTCTTAATTGAAGTGTTGTATATGCTACTAATGGTATATTAGTTTGAAATTCATTAAAGCCCTCAATTGCTTTTTCACTTAATGGATCACTTGAATCAAATGTGCTTAATGTTGATACTAAAAAATTTAATCCTGTTGCACTTGCAAATGGATTTGTATATCCCATATTTATTTCTCCATTAGCAACAGCCTCTGTAACATTCTTCAAGTTAATTGAACCATACTTTTCTATTAAATCATCATACTTTTCCTTAGACATAATAATGCCAGCCACATTTCCAACCATTTTTTCATCATATAATTCAATTGTCTTGCCATTGGCTTTTATCATTTCTCCCCATAGCTCATTTGATGGATTATACGCATCTGGTAAATATTTCTCTGAAACTATATAATCCATTCCAAGCCCTGATGCTACTTGCCTTATCTTAACTGAAACAGTTTTCCCATTCACTTCTATTCCTGCCTCATTAAAATCATTAGCTACATCTATTAACCAACTATCCTTTCCAGTACCAGTTTTCTCACCTGTAGAAAATATTTCAATATAAGTGTCAGTAGTATTCTCAACTTGTGCTGGATACTTTTCAATATCCGGAATAGTATCTTTTACATCCTCAACGCCTAAATCTATGGCTGCTTTTCTAGGTTCTATTTCATTAATATCAATATCTTTACAAATCTTATTCAACTTATCAGTTGCATTTTCTTCAGATATAGCTTCTTTACTTTTTCCCCAATTTTTAGTTAAAGTTATTCCGCCATAAACTAATCCAAAAATTACAATAGCCATAACTATCAAAATACCTGCAAGTTTTCCACTTTTCTTACCACCCACTAATCCATACCCCCTACTTCTTTTATTTATCTACTTATAAAATTTTATTTTATTAATTAATTCATCAACATCCTTAATTGCACTCATATTTTCTAACTCTCCATCTTCTAAACTATTAAATTTTGATAACTCAAAAAGAAATTTATCTAATTTCAATAAAATCTCCTCATTATCTTCTATAGAATCTTTCACAAAAAATATATATTCATCAAACATATCTTTTTTCTGCTCTTCTATTTTTCCATTAAGTTTCCCATTTTTAATGTCCTTTTTTATTTTTTCATATTCTTGTTCATCAAAAATATTTATTTTATTGATAACACTCTTTATATTTATATAAAAAACATCTCTTACTTCAGTTATTGTCTTTTTAAATTTTATATAACTCATTTCATTTACAGTAAATTTTTGCAATAGTATATCATCTATTTTTTCTTGCTTTTTGTCCATTCTTTCTATTTGTTCTAATAAAATATCAATATCCTTTGAAAAAACTCTTTTACTGCTATTCTCCTTTAATGCTTCTATGTAATCTTCACTATCATCTAATTTAGAAATATCAATTTCATTATCTTCTTTTATTAATATTTTGTAATTTCCAATAATGAAAATAATAAAGCTCATTATGATTATTGTTATACCTATTGATGTTTGAAATATATTAATAAAATCTATTTTAATATTAAATAATCCTGGTGAAAAAATAATAATATTAAGCATTACAATTGCAATATTCAATCCTAGTAATGAACTTATTCTTTTAACCTTCAAATTGCAACACCTCTTTTTTTCGTTTTTTATATTAAAATATATTCTCTTTTATGCGTGAATATTTATTTTTATAAAAAAACTCTACTCTAAAAATAATTGCCCTCTTTATGATTTCAAATAATATTTATAATTTTTATAAATATGCTTATCTAAAAACAAAAAAGTCCTATATTAAGGCTTAACTTATATTCAACCTTAATATAGAACTTAATTTTTTATCTAAATGCAGATGGAGATATCCCGTAATACTTTTTAAATAATTTACTAAAATGATACGCATCATTATATCCAACTCTTTGAGCTACCACTTTAATAGGAATACTTTTATCTTTTAGTAAATCTTCTGCTTTTGATAATCTTATTTTAATTAAATGATTTATTGGAGAATCTCCAATCTCTTCCTTAAATATCTTTGAAATATAAACAGGACTTAAATACATATTCTTAGATATCTTGTCCAATGAAATATCACACATATAATTTTCATTCATATAATCAATAATTTCCCTAACTATATTTTGTTTTTCAGATGATTGAAATGAACAATTATATTCATCTTCCTGCTTTTCTTCGCTTTCAAATTCCCTACATAAAATAATCAACAATTTCATTACTAAAGATTTAAGTAATAATGGATATCCCACCCTTTTCATTTTTTCCTCTTTAATAATTTCATCACAGCACTTTAAAAATTCATTTTCATATTTTTTTAATTTTATTACAGGGCCTACTCCTTTATTATCTATGTAATTCTCTCTTATATCACTCAATTTAAAATTATGAACACCTATGTGCAATTGAGTATATTTAGAATACTCACCAGGTGTCTCCATATGATATAATCCTGGATTTGAAATTAATACTTCCCCTTTTTTTATCGTATAATTATTACCATCAATACAATAGTCAGCTACTCCAGATGTTACTATTGACAACTCTAAAAAATCATGACAGTGATACTTAAATTCCCAATGATTATCACTTCCATTTAAACTTGCTTGAAAAGCAAATAATACTTCTGGATTATATTCCTCTGTTCCTCTACCCCATTCAAACATTTCTTTCTCCTTGTCTCATAAACTTCATTATAATTATAACTTTATATAATAATATACATCAATAGTTTAAGATATCACATTTCATTTTTATACCTAAAATTATAATCTATATAAGGAAATTATATTGAATAAAAACGGAGGTAACTGTTATGGAAAGTTTAAAATGGATAATGGGGTATTTAAAATACCACATTCCCAAATACAGTATTGCATTAATTTTAGTATTAATAACTTCACTATTAAGTATGATTAATCCTTTCCTAGCTGGAGATATAGTTGATAGGGTTTTAAATGGAAATGAAAAGAATATATTAATTCCTATTCTAATCATTATGCTAGTTGTTGTTGTAATAAAAGGAATACTTACTTATACGTATCAAATGATTTTTGAAAGAGTATCACAAGACATACTTCTTAATATTCGTAAAGATTTATATTCTAAATTATTAAAATTAGATTTTGACTATTATAATAATACCAAAACTGGTGATATTATGGCTAGAATGACTGGTGATACCGATGCACTTCGTCATTTTATAGCATGGGTTGTATATAATATTTTATCAAATTTAAGCGTATTTATATTTGCAATTATTTCAATGGCTATTGTAAGTCTCCCTTTAACTCTATTTATGCTTGCTATTTGTCCTATAATTGCAATAATAACTATAAAAATGGGAGTTCAAATTTCTCCTACTTTTTATAATATAAGAGAAGCTTATTCAAGGCTTAATTCTGTTACTCAAGAAAATATAAGTGGTAATAGAGTTGTAAAAGCCTTTAGTAGAGAAGATTATGAAATAGAAAAATTTAATAAAGAAAATTTGAATTATAAAGAAAAAAATATGGATACTACCAAAATTATAGGTAAATATATGCCTGTATTAGAATACTTATCAAGCTTTTTATCAATAATAATGATACTGGTTGGAGGTATTTTAGTAATTAATAAATCTATGACATTAGGTGATTTAGTCATATTTAATGGATTACTTTGGGCATTAAATAACCCTATGAGAATGGCTGGATATTTAATTAATGATACAGAAAGATTCATAGCTTCTTCAATTAAAATAAGGGAATTATTAAATACAGAATCAAATATTAAAAGCTCTAAAGCTCCTGTTAAATCAGAAAGAATTCATGGTGATATTTTATTTGATAACGTTTCTTTCAACTATGGAGATACTGCAGCCCTAAAAAATGTTTCTTTTGAAGCTAAGTGCGGACAAACTATTGGAATAATAGGGCCTACTGGAGCTGGTAAATCTACTTTAGTAAATTTAATTTGTAGATTTTATGATGCAACAGAAGGTGAAGTTTTAATTGATTATACACCAATAAAGAATATAGATATCAAGCAATTGAGATCTTCAATAGGAATGGCAATGCAGGATATATTTTTATTTTCAGATACCATTGAAGGTAATATAGCTTATGGTAACCCATCAGTATCTCTAGATAAAGTTAAAGATATTGCTAAGCTTTCAGAAGCACATGGATTTATCTCTGAAATGCCTGAAGGTTATGACACAATTATTGGTGAAAGAGGTGTAGGTTTATCAGGTGGACAAAGACAAAGAATATCTTTAGCTAGAGCCTTAATAACTAATCCTTCAATATTAATCTTGGATGATACAACCTCTGCTGTTGATATGGAAACAGAATTTAAAATTCAAAAAGAAGTTAATTTAAATAATCCAAATAGAACTAATTTTATAATTGCTCACAGAATATCTTCCGTTAAGTCTGCTGATTTAATATTAGTTCTTGATAATGGTCGAATTATTGAAAGTGGCACACATGATTCATTAGTTAATAATAAAGGATACTACTATGAAGTATATAAGACTCAGTTTGGAGACTTTAATTTATCTAAGGAGGTAATATAAATGGCTAGAAATAAATATGATATTGATGAAGAGTTACAAGAAGGTTTTAACTTCTCTCATCTTAAGAGACTTACAAAGTATATGAAACCATATAAAAATAAAATTACTATATCAGTTGTATTAATGTTAATTTCAAGCTTTGTTTCACTTCTTGGGCCCTACTTAATAAAAATAGCTTTAGATGATATTATACCATCTGGTAATCTAATAAATTTAATAATTTTATCACTCATTTATGCATTATCACTTATATTAGTTAGTGCTTTTATGAAGCAACGTATACTTACAATGGGTGAGGTTGGACAAGATATTCTTGTAGATATGAGAAATGATTTATTTGTTAATTTGCAAACTCTTCCATTTAGTTATTACGATAGTAGACCTCACGGAAAGATTTTAGTAAGAGTTGTGAATTATATTAATTCATTAAGCGATTTATTGTCTAATGGATTTGTTAATTTAATTGCTGATACTGTAACTCTTTTAATTACTATTATATTTATGTTTTGTTTAGATTATAAACTTGCATTAGTTAGCTTAATTGGTTTACCAGTTTTAATTGCTGTTATGATGTCTCTAAAAAAAGCACAAAGACTTGCTAATCAAAAACTAAGTTCTAAACAATCTAATATGAATGCCTATGTACATGAAAGTATAAATGGAATTAAAGTAACACAATCATTTTCTCGTGAAGAAGAAAATATGAAAATTTATGAGGATGTTTGTAAACAATATAGTGATTCTTGGATTGATTCAGTTAAATTAAATTTCTTGGTTTGGCCATCTATAGATATTATTTCGGTTGCTTCTATTTCTTTAATTTATTTATTTGGTATTTTAATATTTGATTCATCAATCAAGGTAGGGGTACTAGTAGCATTTATCGGATATGTGTGGAGATTTTGGGCTCCTATAACTAATATAGGTAACTTTTATAATACAATAATAAATGCTATGGCTTATTTAGAAAGAATCTTCGAAACAATGGATGAAAAACCATTAATACATGATGAACCTAATGCAAAAATTCTTCCTTCAATTGAAGGTCATGTTGAATTTAAAAATGTAACTTTTATGTATGAAGAAGATAATCCTATATTAAAAAATATTGATATGAACATTAATAGTGGTGAATCTATAGCTCTAGTTGGGCCTACTGGAGCAGGTAAAAGTACTATTGTAAGCTTAATAAGCAGATTTTATGATATTAATGAAGGTGAAATTTTAATTGATGGTATTAATATTAAAGACGTAACTTTAAAATCTCTTAGACAACAAATGGGTATTATGCTTCAAGATTCATTTATCTTCTCCGGAACTATAATGGATAATATTCGTTATGGTAAGCTTGATGCAACTGATGAAGAAGTTATTGAAGCTGCTAAAATAGTACAGGCTCATGAATTTATAATGGAATTTGAAAATGGATATTACACTGAAGTTAATGAAAGAGGTTCAAGGCTTTCTGTTGGCCAAAGACAACTTATATCATTTGCAAGAGCATTACTAGCTAATCCTAGAATCCTAATATTAGATGAAGCAACTTCTAGTATAGATACTCAAACAGAACTTCTGCTTCAAAAAGGATTAGATGAATTATTAAAAGGAAGAACTTCCTTTATAATTGCTCATAGATTATCTACAATTAAAAATTCTTCAAGAATAATGTATATAGATGACGGACGTATTGTTGAATGTGGTACTCATGATGAATTAATGTCATTAAAAGGACATTATTACAACCTTTATCAATCACAATATGCTCTTTTAAAAGAAGCAATTTAAAGATAGTTAATAGTGATAAGTTAATAGTTAATGAATAAATTTAGCTTGAGCTGAATTTAGGAGAAATACATTTTAGAAACTCCATAAGGAGTTTCTACCTTAACTCTTAACTATTAACTATTAACTATTAACTCTTAACTAAATCAGTGTATTATTAATTTTACTCCAAAATATCCAAAGGATATCAAAACGGTATTCCATATGCTAATTCCGAGTGATGAGTATAATACAAACCCCCAAAAATCTGTTCGAACAACTCCTGATACTAATGATATTAATGTTCTTATTACCGGTATTAATCTACAAATAAAAACCGCTTTATTACCATACTTTTTAGAATAGCTTAATATCTCTTTAGTATATTTTTCGGTTTTAGGTGCTTTTTTATTAAACCATTCTAGAATCGGAGTTCCTATGTAATAACCTATGATATAAAAAGCTATACTTCCAAACACAGCAGCAGCTATAGATATTAAAATTACTAGAAATAAACTATTTTTTGTTTCTGCTACAAAAGCTCCTATTGTAGGCATAACTACTGTAGCAGGAACACCTGGACAATTTAGATGTTCTAAAAAAATAACTATAAATAAAAAAATAAGTCCATATTTAGAAAAATACTCTAATACAATGCTAGTCCCCATTACATACTCTCCTCTTTATTGGAGTTTTTAAATAATTATTATATTAATATGTTAACTTTCTACCATATATACTTAGAATATTTTATTTTGAACTGTAATTATAAATTTTTTCTTAATTATTTTATGTTATCGATTTCACGTTGTTGGAATATTTATATATTAGTTGTATAATAATCTATGATTTAATAGTAAATTAACTTTTTTTTACAAATATTTAACTTTAAAACAATCATAGGGGGATTTTTATATGAAACTTTCTTTTACCGAGCAGTCGAAACGCTCATTTTTGAAATTTTTATTTGCTCCATTAATTATTAACTTTATTATTGAGCTTTGTAGTAGAAGAAACCTACTAGATACTTTTGGATATATCTTTGGTTCTCCATTAGTATTTTTATATAATTCATTAATTATTTTATCAACTTTATCAATAGTACTATTATTTAAGAGAAGAACTTTCTTCTTCACATTAATTACAACTATTTGGATTGGTTTTGGTGTGACAAATGGTATTATATTAAGTAATAGAGTTACACCATTTACAGCAACTGACTTAACTCTTGCAGAATTTGGACTAGGTATTATTTCTAAATACTTATCTCCTTTCATGACAAGCTTAATTAGTGTTTTCTTAATAGTATTAGTAATAGGAATTGTAATTTTATTTTTCAAAGGACCAAAATTTAAAGAAAAAATTAATTATAAAAGAAATATTTTAATTGTTGCTGCAGCATGGACAATTTTATTTGGATCAACTAAGCTTGCAATAACTACAAATGTTATATCTTCTTATTTTGGTAATATTGCATTTGCATATTTAGATTATGGTTTTCCTTATTGTTTTGCAAATACTTTATTTAACACAGGTATTGATAAACCTAATGATTACTCAGAAGAAAAAATGGCAGCTATTTCGGATTTAATTACTACTAAAGATACAACTAATGTTGCTACTACAACTGAAACTAATAATGATGATATTTTATTAGCTAGTACTGAAGGTGGATTAAATCAAGATGAAACTGAGAAAAAACCTAATATAGTTATGGTGCAATTAGAATCATTCTTTGATCCAACACTAGTGAATTTTTTAGAATTTTCTCAAGATCCAGTTCCTAACTTTAGAAGTCTTATGGAAAACTATCCATCTGGATACGTAACAGTTCCATCTGTTGGTGCTGGTACAGCAAATACTGAATTTGAAGTTCTTACTGGAATGAGCCTAAAGTTCTTTGGACCTGGTGAATATCCTTATAAAACTATTCTTCAAGAAAGTACTGCTGAAAGTATAAATTATGACTTAAAAGATTTAGGTTATTCAACTCATGCTATTCATAATAATAAAGGTACATTCTATAATAGAAATTTTGTATTTTCACAATTAGGATTTGATACTTTTACTTCACTAGAATATATGGAAGTTGAAGAATTTACTGCAAAGGATTGGGCAAAAGACTTTTATTTAACTGATGAAATATTAAAATCGCTTGACTCTACAGATGGTTCAGATTTCGTTTATACAATTTCTGTACAAGCCCATGGTGATTATCCTAAAGAGCAAGTATTAGAAAATCCAATAATTACAGTTGGTGGTTTACCTGATGAAGGAACTACTAATGCATTTACTTACTATATAAATCAACTTTACGAAGTAGACCAATTTATAGGTCAATTAACAGAAGCTCTTTCTCAAAGAGATGAAGATACTGTATTAGTATTATTTGGGGATCATTTACCTACTCTTGGATTTAAAGATGAAGATTTAGATAATGGTTCTATATTCCAAACTGAATATGTTGTATGGAGTAACTTTGATCTTGAAAGAGAAGATGAAGATTTAACAGCTTACCAATTAACAGCTTCAGTATTAGACAGCTTAAATATTGATAGTGGTGTTTTAACTAAATTCCACAACCAATTTAAAGATTCAGAAGATTACCTATCTGATTTAAAATTATTACAATATGATATGCTATATGGTGAAAAATATATTTACGGTGGTGAAAATCCATTTATAGCTACAGATTTAAAGATGGGTACTTATGATATTACTATAACTAATGTTTATGAAGAAGATGGTAACTTAATAGTAAAAGGTGAAAACTTCAATAAATACAGTAAAATTTATATCAATGAGCAATATACAAAAACTGTTTTTGTTGATGAAAACACATTAATGGCACAAAATATTACCTTAGAACCTGATTCATCAATCGTTGTAACTCAACGTACTAGTGGTGGTGGAAAATTAGGTTCTACAAATACTTTTACTTATACAGTTGATGATGGAGATGTAATTGAAGTTCAATAATATAATTTTAGGGATGTATCAAAATATTTTGATACATCCCTATTTTATTTTTATTATAAACCAGATTCCTCTTTTAATACCTTTAATTCTTCTTCAGTTATATTTCTCCATGTTCCATACTCAATATCATCTAATTTAATATTCATTATTCTTATTCTCTCAAGCTTAATTACCGTATATCCAAAAGCTTTAGTCATTCTTCTTATTTGCTTATTTAAGCCTTGAGTTAAAATTATTTTAAAAGTATTATTATTTATTTTTTCAACTTTACATGGCCTAGTAATTACATCTCCTATGTCAACTCCATCTGCCATTTTTCTGATAAAATCATTATCAAAATCCTTATCAACCGTAACTACATACTCTTTTTCATGTAAATTATCTGACTCTAATATTTTATTTGCAAGTACACCATCATTAGTCATTATTATTAATCCTTGAGATTCCTTATCCAATCTTCCAACAGGAAATATATATTGATCATAATTCATATAGCTAATTATATTATCTTTAACTTCTTCAGCAGCTGTACAAGTTACCCCTACTGGCTTATTTAATACTATATAAACCTTATCCTTAGACTTAACTTTTTGTCCATCTAAAAATATTTCATCTTCCTCTTCTACCCATTGCCCAGGCTCACATAAAACACCATTAACTACAACTCTTTTTTCTTCAATTAATCTATTAGTTTCTCTTCTAGAGCAAATACCCAAATTACTGAAAAGTTTATTTATTCTCATTAATTAATCTAATCCTTCCTAAATTTATCTTACGACTTATAACACTATTATAAATAATACCTATGCTTAAATAAAATGACAAGTAAAATAAAAGATAGTAACTATAATCTTATATACATAATAATTACACATTCACAATATTATTTATCCTAATATCTATAAAAAAAGTGGCTTTCGCCACACAATATAATAAATAGGTAAAAGTTAAAATATACAGATAAAACACTATTTTATCTTTTTTAGCCTTTACCTATTCTTATTATCTATTGTCCATTGCCTTTTCCCTATTATAAGGTTCTGCATGAATATTAATTTCTTTTATATAACTCAAATTAGCTATTATATTTTTCTCTAAATTATCAGCAATTTCATGTGCTTCTTCTAAACTTTTAGATTTATCAATAAAAATACTCATATCAATATAAGCAACTGACCCATATTTTCTTGATTTAAAATCCTTAATTCCATAGATTTTATCATCAGTACTTATTATATCTTCAATCTTAACTATATCCCTTTTATTAATCGAACTATCCATTAATTCTGCACATGCTGATTTCAAAATATCTATACCAACCTTAACAACAACTATAGCAACTATAATAGATGCAATTGGATCTAATACCTTAAACCCTAGCATTGCACCTCCTATCCCAATAAACGCAGCTATAGAAGATAATGCATCCGATCTATGATGCCATGCATCAGCCTTTAACGAAGAAGAGTTAATCTTATTTGCTACTCTTATAGTAATTTGATATTGATACTCCTTAACACCTATTGAAATTAAAGCTACTATAAGTGGTAAAACACTAGGCACTTCAATTGTATTAATATTAAACAATTCAATAGCTCCATTATATCCTATTTCTAAGGCCACAATTATAAGTACCGCTGCTAAAATAAATGATACTAAACTTTCAGCTTTCTCATGACCATATTGATGTTCTTCATCCCTTGGTTTTCTAGAAATTTTGTTACCTATAAGAATACCAATTGAAGTTATAATATCAGAAGCTGAATGTAGCCCATCTGCAATTATTGCAGATGAATTTCCAATAAATCCAGCTACTATCTTCATTATTGTTAATCCTATATTAAGTAAAATCGATAATATTGTTACCTTATTCGATTCATCATATCTATTCTTCATTGTTATCACTCCATTATCATTTGATAGAATTATTATATGTTTTACATCCATAAGTGTACACATTTTCTCTTTGTTAATTATTATCAATTGATAATTAAACAGCTTCATTGATATCAAAAAATTACAAGGAGTAATTAATTACTCCTTGCACTATTTTTAATATACAAACTCTAAATTTTCTTTTATATTAAAGAAATCTGAATAATCTATATCAAATAATGGTTTTTTAACCTTTGATACATTAATATTTTCCTTAATCAATTGAGTTAAAACTCCTGCATATGATAAATCACCTTGAATTATTGCCCCATAAATACATCCATCTTTATAAATTATCTTTTTATAATCATCTCCATTTTTATCTATAACTTCTTCATAACTATCATCTGGCTTATTTACAACTCCAAGGGACATAGTTGGAAGTCCTAAAAAACTCATAGTATTTTTACTTCCAAAGAAATCATTCATAAATGCAACTTTTCCACTCATATTACTTGCAGCTATAATGCCTTCCTTAACAGCTGTTGGCCAAATAGGATTTCTTCCACTTATATCCCCAGCTGCATATACATCTTTTGCATCAGTTTCTCCCTTTTCATTTATTATTACTCCAAACTTATCGCAGGTTACTGAAGTTCCCTCTAAAAATTTAACATTTGATCTAACACCAGTACAAGCTATTACAAGCTCACATGGTATCTCTTCTCCTGTATTAAGCCTTAATGCTACTGGATTTTTATTATCATCTACTATTAATTTTTCAGCTTTTACACCAAATTTTAAATTTACTCCCCTATCTTCAAGAAGTCTTTCATATCTATTTGCTGCATATTTATCTAATTGAAGTGGAAGTATTCTATCTCCCATTTCAACAAGTGATAAGTTTATATCATAATCAATTATTCCAGCTAAAGCATCTATACCAACTAATCCTCCACCTAAAACAACAACATTCTTAACTTTATTTGCAACTTCTTTTATTTTAAGAGCATCTTCTAAATCTCTAAGTCCTACAACATTATTAGCTTCCCTTAAATTTTCTATTGGTGGTATAAATGAATATGCCCCTGTTGCTAATAATATTTTTTCATACTTAATTTCTTGCCCATCATCTAAAGTCACACTATGCTCTTCAGGCTTTATTTTAGTTACTTCTTTTCCTTTAATCCATTTTATATTGTATTTATCAAAAAATTCTCTTGGAGTAAAATCTAAATCTTCTACGGTTCTTCTTCCATCTAAATAATGATGTAAAATACATCTAGAATAAACATGTTCATCTTTTGAAATTAAAATAATTTCTGCATCTTTATTATATTCTCTTAAAGTTCTAGCACCATTAATTCCTGCTGCTGAAGCTCCTACTACTACATATGCCATTAATCCTCTTCTACCTCCTCTAATGTTAAAGCTGCCATTGGACATCTTGCTACACATTGTGGATAATTTTCCTCTGTTGACCTACACATATCACATTTCATTACTTCCTTATCTGTTGCACTATCCATCTTTAATACTCCATAAGGACATGCCATTATACACATAAAACAACTAGCACATCTTGATTTATCATATAAAACTAATCCTGTTTCATCATCCCTTCTCATTGCACCAGTCATACAAGTATAAACACACTCCGGCTTAGAACAATGCCTACAATATATTGGAGCATATCTTCCCTCACTATTGATAGTAATTCTACCTCTTGTATCACCACCATGTGCAACTTTACAAGCAGTAGTGCATGTTAAACATCCTATACATTTTTTTCTATCTATTTTTATTCTCTTCATATCTCTCACCTAGCCAATCTTTTCTATTTTTACAGGTACATATTTAAAGTTAGGTTCTTTTGAATATGTGTCAAATATTGAAGGCAAAAGTGAATTGGCTTCTATATAGTGCATAGGTGCATAAATTTGATTTTTCTTAACAGTTCTTGATAGCTTAACAAGGAAATCATTACTTATTCCATTTGGAGAAGATATTCTAACTATATCATTTTCCTTAATATTTAATTCTTCTGCTAATTCATTATTAATATTTACGTAACCTCTATGAGGCACAATTGCACTTACATCATTTATTTCACGTGTTCTTGTTTGTGTATGCCATTGGCCTACTGTTCCTCTTCCAGTATTAAATAAATAAGGATATTCTTCGCTTGGTTCTATTGGTACTTGCGCTACATCTTCATACATAAACTTTGCCTTTTTACTAGGTGTAAAATATTTATTATCTTCAAATAATCTTCTTTCATCTTCTTTAATTTCTTCACCTTTTCTACAAGGCCATTGTACTCCTCTAGAATCCTTTAAAGAATCATAATCTACACCAGTAATATCACATGGCATTCCTTTTGAACACTCTTTCATTAACTCAAAAGCCTCTCTAGGAGTTTTCCATTTATCTAGAAGTTTACCCATTCCTAAAGCCTTCCCTACTCCAAGCATAATATCATAATCTGTTAATTCATTATCCTTCTTTTTAAGTACTGGGTTTAATTTTGATAATCTTCTTTCTGTATTTATTATTACGCCTTCTTTTTTTAATCCATTTGCTGAAGGTAATAATAAATCACAGTAATGAGCTGTTTCAGTATCAGCATAAATATCTTCTACTACCAAAAAGTCTATCTTTTCAGCAGCTTTTTTAAACTCTAAATTATTAATCCATGAACTTAATGGATTAGTTGCAACAACCCATAAAGCCCTTATTTCTCCCGAATTTATTTTATCTATAATTACGTTATAAGGTAAAGTTGGCTTTGTAGGTAGCATTTCTTCATCCATATCTAACACTTCTGCTATACGCTTTCTTCTTGCTGGATCGCTATACTCTCCACCGCCATAAAATCCTGTTGTATTGCTAAATAATCTTGATCCCATTGCATTACATTGCCCTGTAATTGAATTAGCCCCTGTTCCTACTCTACCTATATTTCCTGTCATTAATGCGATATTTATTATTGCTTGAGCATTTCTTACTGCTTGATATCCTTGATTTATTCCCATAGTCCACCAAAGTGATACTCTTTCACCTTCATGAATTATTTTTGCAAGCTCTAACATCCTCGCACTAGATATTCCTGTTTGGTCTTCTACCTTATCTAAAGTAAAATCTTTTACCTGTTCTTTAAAGCCTTCAAAATCCTCAGTATACTTTTCTATGTACTCTTTATCAATCCAATCTTTTTCTATTAATATATTTGCTAAAGTGTATAAAAATGTTAAATCACTCTTAGGTTTTATATCATACCAAATATCACAATTTGTTACTGTTTCTGATCTTCTTGGATCAACTGCAATAAGTTTAGCATTACGTTTATTCTTTCTTACTCTACTCCAAAGAATTGGATGACATACTACTGGATTGGACCCTATTAATATAATTACATCTGATTCTTCTAAATCTTTTAATGTGTATGGTGGTGCATCAAAACCAAAACTTTGTTTATATGCTACTACTGATGTTGCCATACAAAGTCTAGTATTACCATCTCCATTTCCACCTAAAAAGTTTCTTCCTATATGTCCAATTAGGGCCATTTCTTCTGTTGCTAATTGTCCTGTACTTATAAATGTAAAGCTTTCTTTTCCATATTTACTTTGAATATCTAAAACTCTATCTGCAAAAAGTTTAAATGCTTCATCCCATGAAATTTGTTTCATAAGTCCATCTTCACCTCTCATTAGAGGTAATACAGGATTGTGAACTTTTGTATTTTGCTTATCTAAGTTTAACCCCTTTGTACAGCAAAAACCTTCATTTACCGGATAATCTTTTGTAGGGACAACTTTTTTTATTTCATCATCTTCTACATGAAAATCTAGATTGCATGCTATAGAGCAATAGTTACAAGTTGATCTTATTACTTCCATTTAAAACACTCCTTACTTAAGTATAAATAATAAAATATTTACATATCATTAAGCCATTAATTAACTAAACAATAATTAATAATTTTGTTTTTGATATTATTTTATTTCCTCATATAATGCACTCCTGCCCAATTTACATTTTCACTAACTTCAGCTATTTCTGGTAAGTTAACTCCATCTAGAGCCCATTTCTTATATTCCTTATATCCAACTCTGTCAACAATATACCCAATATGCTCTTTTCCATAAGGTGCATCTGGACTTATATATTCCCTAACAAATTTATAAGTATTATCTATAACTTTTAAAACAGTATCTTCATCAGCCCATTTTATAAAATCTTCTGCAATTCTTGGATTTGTTTTCCCAGTTCTACCCATAATAACAATTCTATAATACTTTTTAGGACTTCTGGTCCATGCGTTGTTAGGACATGCTAAAACACATTCTCCACAACCAATACACTTACTTGGATCTCTTACAACTTTATAATTCTTTGCACTTAATGCTGTAGTTGATACTTGTTTACATTTCTTTACACAGGCCCCACAAGATATACACCTATATGAATCATAAACTGGCAAACACATTCCTATTATTCCTATATCATGCATTCTAGCTTTTATACAATCATTAGGACATCCTGTTGCTGCAATTTTTACATGTAAGTCATCGGGATAAACCATATCTTCAATTTTTCTTGCTAATTCTGTTGTATTATACTGAGCCTTAGGACAAATATTATTTCCAATACAAGAAGTTATATTTCTTGTACCTGCAGAAGGATATCCTGATCCCTTATGCTTTTGATTAGTACCCATATTATCAATAATAGGTTGAAGTGCTTCATTTACTTCATCCATACGCTCCATTGGAATTCCTAATACTTCAAATCCCTGTCTTGTTGTAACATGAACCCTTCCATCTCCATATTTATCAGCTAAATCAGCAACTAATTTTAATGTATCTGTACGAATTGATCCTCCTGGAATTCTGATTCTTACTGCTGTCATATATTTATTTTTAGTTATTCTAAATGCATTTTTCATGGTCTTTCTTGTATTTAAATCATGTATAAGTGCCATAGCCTATACCTCCTAATCATATAATGTCTTTCCAAAAGCATAATTAAATACTGGTCCATCTGTACATATATAAGTAGTATCCATTCTACAATGGCCACATTTTCCTAATCCACAACACATTTTTCTTTCATATGAAACCCAAATATTATAATCCTCTATACCTATCTTTTGGAATTCTGCTATTGTAAATTTCATCATCATTGGAGGTCCTACAATTACTGCTGAAACACTTTCTTTATCCTTTATTTTAAGCTCTGGTATATATTTAGTTACAAGGCCTACATCGCCATCATAATTCTCTTCAGCTTTATCAACTGTTAATATAACATTAAATTTTGACTTCCATTTTTGTATATCTTCTTTAAATAAAACATCTTCAGGAGATCTAAATCCACAAACTAATGTTACACTTTTACATTCATCTATATTTTCATAAAAATATTCCAAAATCCCTCTAACTGGAGCTAATCCACTTCCCCCTGAAACTATTATTATTTCTTTATCCTTATAATTTTTAATTTCAAAACCATTCCCATATGGTCCTCTTAATTGTATACTGTCTCCTATATTTAACTTAAATATCTCTTCTGTAACCTTACCAACTTCTCTAATTGTAAAATCTAAATATTCATCACTAAATCCTGATACTGATATTGGTGATTCCCCATATTTAGGCATTGAAATTTCAAAAAATTGTCCTGGATTTATTTCATCACATTTTCTATTTACTCTAAAGGTCCATTCTTTTGGAGTATGCTTTATAATATCTAAAATTTTCACTTTATAAGGAATATACTCATTTACCATCTTCTAATCCTCCCTTTGCTTACTTTTAACAAATTGAGTTACTTTATTCATAGCAGTTGATATTGATATATATTGAGGACATACATCATCACATCTTCCACATCCTATACACATTTGTGGTCCAAATCTTTCACCATAATCGTACATTTTATGCATCGTTCTATATCTCATTCTATCTCCATTTCTTACTCTAACATCATGTCCTCCAGCCATTAAAGAAAATCCTGGTATTTGACATGATGCTCCAACTCTCCTTCTTTCACCACATCTTGCATTATCCTGACTCACTACATCTTGCATCGTATAGCAGGAACATGTTGGACAAGAAAGATTACACCTCCCACATGCTATACATCTATAATCATATTCTCTCCAAAGCTCTGCTTCTGCTACCTCTAAAGGATTTAATTCTTCTGGCAATGTTACTTTTACTTCATTAGAGGATACAAATTCAATATTAAAGTCTGTTTCTGTTCCTACAAAAATATCTTTAAACTCATCATCCTTAACATCTATATAAACATCACCCTTATCAACCTTAATTGCTAGTGAATAATCATCAGTCTTATTAGTACCAAAACTTACACAAAAGCAATTTCTAAAGCTTTCTGCGCATCCAATTAATACTATCTTAACTTTATCCCTAAGCCTCTTATAATAATAATCAGGTTCTTTACCATTGTTTAAGTAAACATTATCTATACGATGTAATCCATGAATATCGCAAGAACGCATAAAAACTAGCATTTCTCGCTCATCTATTGATGGAATTTTATATTCATCTTCATTGTAATAAAATAATGTTTCTGTAACTGGCATAACTACTTCTTTAGCAGTAAAATGTGATTTACGGTCAAATTCAACTTCATTAATACTTTTGATTTCTTCATATCTAATTACATCTGTATCTGAATATTGACCTGCGTATGGTATAGATACTGGAGCAATAACTTTATATTTATCTTTAAAGTTGCTTATTATATTGTCAAATTCTTCAACAGTCATTTTAATTTTCATTAGTTCCACCTCACTTTTGTCATAAGTTTATCTTTTGTAAAATTATTCTTATATATTCATAATTTTAATTGCACATTTAAGTTTAAAATTTTCTAAGGCTTAATAAATTCTATAAAAAATAGAGAGATGTTTTTACATCTCTCTACTAATAGAAATCTTTTTTTATACTACTACTGTTAAAATATCTTCACTATAATTTGCTCTTTTCTTATCTGTTTCAACTATATCTAAGTAACTATCTGAATTTGTAACTATTACTGGAGTTACCACTGAATATCCTTCAGACTTTATAGCATTTATATCAAACTCTAATAATACTTGACCCTTTTTAACTTTCTCACCTTGTTTAACTTTAGGAATAAAATGCTTTCCTTCTAATTGAACTGTATCCATACCAACATGTATCAATATTTCAGCTCCACTATTTGTAGTAATTCCTAATGCATGAGATGTTGGAAATAATGTTGTTAATGTACCGTCAGCTGGAGAAAGAACTTTTCCTTCTGTTGGAACAATTGCAATTCCCTTTCCTAAAGCACCTGACGCAAATGCTGCATCTTTAACTTCTGATAAAGATACAATATCACCTTTTAATGGGCTAACTAATACTTCTTTATTAACTAAAACTTCTTTGTTTTTTTCTACAACTGTTTCATCTTTCATATCTTCTTCTGGTAATTTAGCAAAGAACATTAATAAGAAACCTACTACAACACCTACAGCCATAGCTAAAACCATACCTAAAAATCTACTATCTATTCCATCTGGTCCAATATAACTAGGAAGTGCGAATATACCCATTCCTCCTACCATGTAACCTCTACAACCAAATAATCCAATAATTCCTCCTGTTACTGCTCCACCAATACAGCTTAGAATGAAAGGTTTTTTTCTTGGTAATGTAACACCATAAATAGCCGGTTCAGTCACACCAAACATTCCTGAAATAGCTGCTGGAATACAAATTGATCTTAATTTTTTATTTTTAGTTTTTACTAATATAGCCAAAACAACACCTGTTTGAGCAAAGCATACAGCTACTGAAGTTGCTAATACTGTATCATATCCAACCGTTGCTAAACTATTAAATGCTATTGGAACTAACCCCCAATGTAATCCAAACATTACAAATACTTGCCATAACCCTCCAATAAATACACCTGCTACTACTGGACTGAAATTATAAATTGCCATTGTTACGTCACCTAAAATATTAGCCGCATATGTTGCAACTGGACCAATTGCCATAAATGTTACAGGAACTATAATTAATAGTGTACAAAATGGAACTAAGAAAGTTTTAACTACATCTGGTATAATCTTTTTAAATATTTTTTCTAATTTTGATGCTATGAATACAGCTAGTATTATAGGAATAACTGTTGAAGTGTATCCACTGCTAGGCATAACTACTGGAATTCCAAAAAATCCAACCGTTTGTCCTGCTAGCCCTACTATATCTGGATAAACTAGAGCTGCTCCAATTGCCATACCTGTAAATTGACTTAACTTGAATTTTTTAGCTGCTGTAAATCCTAAAAAGATCGGAAAGAAATAGAATAAGCAATCCCCAATTGCATTTAATATCATATATGTTGATCCAGTACTATCAACTAAATTTGCTGCTGATAATATAGCTGTTAACCCTTTTATCATACCTGTTGCACACAATACAGCCAATATAGGTTGGAAGACTCCAGAAATTATGTCTATTAATGCAGCCAGTGGTCCAACTTTTTCATTTGCATCTCCATCTGAAGCTTCAGAAAATCCTCCTACTGCTACTACATCTGCGTAAACATCTGGAACATGGTTTCCTATAACTACTTGATATTGTCCACCACTTTTAACTACAGTAACTACCCCATCCATCTTCTTCAATACTTCTGTATTTGCCTTACTTTCATCTTTAAGTTTAAAACGTAATCTCGTAACACAATGAGTTAAGCTGTTAACGTTTTCTTTACCGCCAACGTTCTTAATAATATCTTTAGCTAATTTTTCATACTTCATAACCATTCTCCCCTTTATTATATATTTAAATTTTATTTATATTTATAAAAAAAAAGCGAAACCAATACTTATGAAATAATATAAATAATTATATTTATTCCATAAATTCTGGTTTCGCCTGATTTAACAGTAACAATCCCTACTAAATTATATTTAATCTTATAAATTAGTATTTTCTTAATTTAGTTTTAAAATATAAAAACCTCAACTAATCAAGATAGATAAAGCAATAATATCTCATCTTCATTAATTAAGGTTTCGCCTGATCGAGTCAGTAACGATCTCATATTTTCTTGTAAACATTTAACTTATATATTTATAATAAACTATCTTGTAAACATTGTCAATAAAATTTTATTATTTTTTTTATAAAAACAACAAAAGAATTTAAATATCTATATTTATTAGTATTCTATATTCTTTTGCTGCTATTAATTATTCTCCTACCTTGCTGTAACCCTTTGAATATGCAATGTTAAATAAAGTTTTTCTGATTGCGATAACTTCTGACCTAAATACTTTTCTACCTTTAACATACATTCATAAGCTTTCTTATATTTATCTTTCACTTGCTCTAATAAAAAATCATCCTCTTCTTCAAGAACATTTTTATTATTAAGTCTCTTAAAGAAAAACCTTAAGTGTGTAACAAATCTTTCATAATTCAATGAATCTTCATCTAATTGAATATTATATGTGTACTTTACTATATTTAAAATATCTTGAACCATTTGTGTTAATTTTGCTGCATCACCAGCACAAGTGCTACTCTTGTTTATCTGAGCATTAATTAAATGTAAGGCAATACTTCCAGCCTCATCATCATCTAACCTTTGTCCAGTTTCCTCTTCTATTAAATCTAATGACCTTAATCCTATCTTAAATTCTTTAGGATAAAACTTTTTAATTTCCCACATTAAAACATTAGAACGCTTTATACCATCTTTATTTAATTTTAGTGCATAACTTATATGATCGGTTAGTGTAACATATATATAATCATTTAACTCTATATCTAACATATTTTTAGCATATTCAATTATATCATAACATATTGATACATGCTCCGCGGGAATATCTTCTAATAAGAGCTTAAATTTTTCTGATGCATCTTTTTGTTTAAGAATAAATGTTTTTTCTATAGAATTTTCATTTATTTTATCTCCTACTTTTTTCTTGAATGCTATTCCACATCCCATTGCTACTAATTCATCTTTTGATGAATTCTTAGCTAATACAACATTGTTATTAAATATTTGTTTAATTACCATCTAACCACCCCATTAAATTATTAGTATTACTTAAGAAGAAATTTTTCAATAAAAAAAACCTCTCTAATAAAAACGATATAGATATATATCGTTTCTTAGATAAGGTTTCGCCTGCTATTCAGTAACGATCGCAATAATATCCAGTAAACGTTTATATATAATATATACCATTTATCTATTATTTTGTCAATTCAATCCCAATACGTCTTTTCTCAAAGAAAAAAGTTCTTATTAATCTCATTCATCTATTGATAACTTATTTAAAAACTCACGTATTTCTTCTTGATTTAAATATACATCACCAATCATTCCATGAACTCTATAATATTCAATATAATCATGAAAATCTGATCCTGCAGTATATATCATATTTCTTTCCTTAGCTATATTAATTAAATACTTAGTATCTTCTTCAGTGTTTTTATAGTACTTTGCTTCTATTCCATCAAAATCAATATTAATTATATTTTCAAAATCCTTTTTGCATAATAGTACAGGATGTGCTAAAACAACTGTAGCTCCAAAGAATTTTAATATATCAACTCCAGTTTTAACACATAGCTTATCCTTGTATCCACAAAAATCTATATTATTATAAAATATTTTTCTTAACTCTTTTATATTTCCTTGCCTAACCTTTAAAAGAACAATTTTAAGTAATTCATTATTATAGCTATCATCTTTAAAATAACCTAAAACATGAACTCTACACTTATTATATCGAGTCGATAATTCTACGCCTGGTATTACTCTTATTCCCTGGCTTTTACCTTCTTCTATGGCTTCATCTATTCCATCTGTATTATTATGATCTGTAATTGAAATAATATCAACTTCTTTTCTTTTTGCAAGTTTAACTATCTCACTTGGTGTTAAGCCTCCATCAGAACAAGTTGAATGTATATGAAAATCACCTTTTGTATACATATTTCTTCCTAATAATTATTTACTTTTTATTATATGTTATTTTTCATTTTATGCACACTAAAATAAAAAAGGCAATCCTTTCGGATTGCCTTATGTAAACAAATTATATTTATAATTATTTGTTTAATTGAGCTTTTGCAGTTTCTACTAAGTTTGCAAATGCTTTTGGATCGTTTATAGCTATTTCAGATAACATCTTTCTGTTCATGTCGATTCCAGCTAATTTGATTCCGTTCATGAATCTTGAATATGAAAGACCATTCATTCTTGTAGCAGCATTAATTCTTGCTATCCATAATCTTCTGAAATCTCTCTTCTTTAATCTTCTTCCAACGTATGCATTTCTTAAAGCTCTTATTACAGATTCGTTAGCAGTCTTGAATAATCTGCTCTTCCCACCGTAGTAACCTTTTGCAAGCTTTAATACTTTTTTATGATTTTTACGAGAATTTACCGCTCTCTTAACTCTTGCCATTTTGTATTCCTCCTAAGTCCTCTATATTATAGGTATGGTAATAATTTCTTCATTGCTTTTTCTTGAGTAGTTGAAACATAAGCAGCTTTTCTTAAGTTTCTCTTTCTCTTAGCGCTCTTCTTTGTTAAGATATGGCTCTTGAAAGCTTTTGCTCTTTTTATCTTTCCAGTACCAGTCTTCTTAAATCTTTTAGCTGCACCTCTGTGCGTTTTCATTTTTGGCATGATTATATTCTCCTCTCTGGTTATGCTTTTTTAGGGGCTAATACCATTGTCATGTTTCTTCCCTCTTGTTTTGCTGCCTTTTCAACAGTACAAACATCTTCAAGTTTTGAAACAAAGTTTTCTAAGATTTTTAATCCTAGGTGACCTAATGTTGCTTCTCTACCTTTGAATCTAACAGTGACTTTAACTTTATCCCCGTCTAATAAGAACTTTCTAGCATTTTTAGCTTTGATAGCTATGTCATTTTCTTCAATAGTTAAACTACATCTGATTTCTTTAATGACAGTTACCTTTTGCTTTTTCTTAGCTTCTTTTTCCTTTTTAGATTGCTCGTAAATGTATTTGCCTAAATCCATTATCTTACATACTGGTGGCACTGCTGTTGGAGATATCATTACTAAATCTAAATCTTTCTCCTCAGCCATTTGTAAAGCTTCTTTTGTGGAAATTACTCCTAATTGATTACCTTCTGAATCAATTACTCTAATTTCCTTTTCTCTAATACTTTCATTACAAGTAAAGTTTTTACTGATAACATTCACCTCCGATAAAATCTATCAAGAAAAATATATAAATAAAAGGGCGACATATAATGCCGCCCTCGTATTATTTAGAAAATCTAGACATACTTCTAGATGAAAATCCAATAAACTCATTACCTTACTAAGCTATGCCGTAAGGCGAGAAACGGCAGTTTCTTCTTGACGAAATTTATTATATCATTAGAATAACTCATTGTCAATTTTTTTGTTAATGGTTATTCTAGAAAAATTTAGATTCTATTCACATATGCTAATTTCTCTTTTCATATTTCCCTTTGTCATATAGCACTTATCAAGTATTCTAAAACCAGCTGAAATTATTATATTATCCATATCTTCAAAAGTAATTATAACTAGTCTACGAGCTATCCTTCTTGAAGTATTGATTATATCCACTTGTTCTTGTACAGTAATAGGTGAATATAATCCATAAGGAATATCAACTATGGCAACATCATATTTTTCTTTTATATCATGCATATCTCCACTAGTTATTATTTCTCTATTATACCCTAAATACTCGATATTATTCCTCGCATTGCAAGCAATAGATTTACTAATTTCATATCCTTTTACATCAAACCCTAAATCTAAAGCCTCTATGACAACAGTTCCAACACCACAGCATGGATCTATTATATTTAAACTTCTATCATCACAAGTAGCAATATTAACTAATGCTCTTGCCATTCTTAATGGAATCGCATTTGAATATGAATATGGTTTATCATTGTGTTTTTGCCACTTAAAATCATTTTTTATAAGTTCTCCAAATATCCACTTATCTTTAAATTTTGTAACTGCAAGCTCTACCTTGGGATTGTGCATATCTGGAAAGCCTGTTACAACAAATCCTATTCCTCTAATTGCTTTAAGACGTTCTTCATAGCTAACATCGCCATCTTCGCTCTTCATATAATTTACTTTAAAATCATCATATTTAATTTCTTCATCTCTGATTTTATTAATAATTTCTTCAACTGAATCTTCCACATATCTAATATTAATTTTAAATTTTATAAATGGACTTCTTGATGGATCAAAGTCTTTGTTTGAAAATAAAATTTTATCTTTGGGAACTTTACCAAAAATACTTTTCATTTCCATATCACATAAGTCTTTTTCCATATCAGAACAATTTATAAAATAAAAATATTGCTCTGGGATGTTTTCACACTCACTTTTTACCATTGCATTATTCATTTAAACACCCCTCTTTTTTTAGTTAAGAGTTTTGAGTTATTAGTTTTTAGTTAAGGAATAAATTCAGCTTAGACTGAATTTATAGGATATTTTAGAAACTCCTAAGGAGTTTCATCCCTAACTCTTAACTCTTAGCCTCTCTAGTCTTTTTTACAATACTCTTCAATAGATTCTGCAACTACCTTTGCATAAGCAGCTGCATGAACTACAGTGTTAGCACCTGTTACAACATCACCTGATGCAAATACACCTTCTCTTGTTGTATGCCCTTTGTCATCAGTAAGTACTAATCCCCATTTGTTAGTTTCAATTCCTGTTGTATTAGCTACTATATTTTTTCTAGGTGATTGACTTACTGCAATTATTACAGAATCACACTCAAACATTCCTTCAGTTCCATCTATAGTAACTGTTACAACTTTTCCATCTTCTTTGACTTCATTTTTTGTTTCTATGTATTTAACACCGTCTTCAGTTAATTCAATTGGTGCTTTAAATAACTCAAACTTAATATCGTCATCTTTAGCTTCTTGTAATTCAACCTTAGTACAAGGCATATTTTCAAAGCCTTTTCTATAAAGTATATATACCTCTTCTGCTCCACTTCTTTTAGCAACTCTTGCTGCATCCATAGCAACATTTCCTGCTCCAATTACTGCAACCTTTTTACCCAAATTGTAAACATCCGGTGATTTTAAATAATCTATTGCATAATGAACATTTCCTAAAGATTCTCCTTTAATGTCTAAAGTCTTAGGATTCCATACTCCTGTTCCAATAAATACAGCCTTATATCCATCAAAGAATAATTTATCTAAAGTAATTACAGGACCTATTAAAGTATTAGGTCTAATTTTTACTCCTAATGCTAGAAGAATTTCTTCATACCTATCCATAACTGAGTTAGGTAATCTATATTCTGGAATACCATATCTCAATACTCCACCAATTTTTTCATGAGCATCAAATAAAGTAACCTTAAAGCCTTTTTTAGCTAAAATAATAGATAATGTAATCCCAGCTGGACCAGCACCTATAATTGCTATTCTCTCATTTCTCTCTGCCGTCTTTTCTAATTTTATCTTTTTTAAATATTCATTAGATATTAGTTCTTCGATTTCACAGAAACTTACCGGCTCACCTTTTATTCCTCTAATACAATTTCCCTTACATTGATCTTCATGAGGACAAACTACCGCACATACTGCTGATAATGGGTTATTTTCAAATAACATCGCTCCAGCTTCATCTAGTTTTCCTTCCTTAAATAGCTTAACTACTTCAGGTATCTCAGTATTAATAGGACAGTTTGCCTTACATCTTGCATTTTTACATAATAAACATCTATCTGCTTCTAATAATAATTCTTTCATCATTTGCATTTATCCTTTACTTTATATAATATTATAATTATTTAAGTATATCTAAAACATAAGCTTTAAATTCTTCAAAGCTTCCTTTTTCACTACTAGTACCCTTATTAATTTTCTTAGTTGCAAAGTTATACTCAACAGTTCCATAACTAAACTTAGGACTTGATATCATAATTTTATCTTCATGTGCACTAAAAATCCCCTTATTAACCATTGCTATTTTACATAATTCTAAAAAGCTTTCTTCATTTTCTAATTCTCCAGAATTAATTTTATCAATTACAAAATTAAATAATGAAAAACCTCCACCTAAAGATATCATACTGCTGTTTTCAATATAAAAAACTTTATCAGTATTATAAAAATATTTCATTTTTCCATAAGATATAGTTTTAAATTGTGAATTTACTTCTATATTAGACATATTGAAAGCTTTAATAGAATCTTCAATATCACACCAAGAATTACTTTGTTCAATAGCATTATTTTTTACTACTGCATTAAATTTAAGTAATGCTCCTTCCATTTCTTTGTCTGTATATACAACATTTTCATTTAAAGCTACATTAAATTCTCCATTTTCATATGTTAATGTTATTTTATTTCCCATAATAGACTCCTTTTCTTTTCATCTCTATAATAAACTAAATTCTTAACTTAAGATTAAGTTTTAACTCCATCTTAAGGTTATATTTGTTATACCCCAAGGGCACCTAGTCTAGTGGCGTGTCTGCTGTTATCTCCCATATAAAAACTTGAGAGTGTTACACCAACTAGCTCTTAGATAAAAATTATTATATCATATTTATTATTATAAAAATAAACTTTATTTTCTATTATAAAAATAGTGTGCTAAAAATTATTTAATAATTTTTATAGCACACCATAATATATTATTTAACTAGTTTTGCTGTATCTCTTGCAATCATTAACTCTTCGTTAGTTGGTACTACATATACCTTAACTTTAGAATCTTCATTAGATATTTCTTGGATATGACCCCTAAGTTCATTTTTCTCATCATTAATTGTAAATCCAAAGAATTCTAATCCTCTTAATATCTCTCTTCTAGTAATAGAAGAGTTTTCTCCTATACCTGCTGTAAATACTATTACATCTACTCCTCCCATAGCACCAGCATATGCTGCTATTTGAGTTCTAACTTTATAGTAGAATATTTCTAAAGCAAGTTTTGCTCTTTCATTTCCAGCTTCCCCTGCTGCTAAAACATCTCTAAAATCAGAAGATACTCCTGAAATACCTAAAACTCCTGATTTTTTATTTAATAATTCATCAATTTCTTCAATAGTATATCCATGTTGTTCAATTAAGAAACTGATAACAGAAGGATCGATACTTCCTGATCTTGTTCCCATCATTACTCCAGCAAGTGGTGTAAAGCCCATAGATGTATCAATAGATTTTCCATTTTTAACAGCTGCTAAAGAACATCCATTTCCTAAGTGACAAGTAATTATTTTTAAGTCCTTAATATCCTTACCCATTGCTTCTGCAACCTTATTAGAAACATATTTATGTGATGTTCCATGGAATCCATATTTTCTTACACCATACTTTTCATATAATTCATATGGTAAAGGACAAATATATGCATGCTTTGGCATTGTTTGATGGAATGCTGTATCAAATACTGCTACCATTGGTGTATTTGGCATTAACTCTTTACAAGCTTCTATTCCAATTACATTTGGTGGATTATGTAAAGGTGCTAATACTATGCAATCCTTTATTGATTGTAATACTTCATCATTAATTAGTACTGAATCAGAATACTTTTCTCCTCCATGAACAACTCTATGTCCTACTGCTGATATTTCATCCATAGATTTAATAACACCATGAACTGGATCAACTAAAGCTTCTAAAACTAGTCTTATTGCTTCTTTATGATCTTTAATATCTGAATTTATTACATATTTATCTTTTCCCTCAACTTTTTGAGTTAATATAGATCCTTCAATCCCTATTCTTTCTACTAATCCTTGAACCATGCAATCTTCTGTCGCCATATCTATTAATTGATATTTTAAAGATGAACTACCGCAATTAATTACTAATGTTTTCATTATTCCCACGCTCCTTTTATATTGCTTCTGTATATAAATATAATACCACTAAAAATCCTAAATAACCTAAAAGTTTAATTATTCTTTTTTATCTGAAAACTTTTTATATTAAAAAAAAGGCATATACTCTAAATCATAAATATATCCCTCATTTATATTTTTATGCAATTTTTCAAATTATATTACAATTAATTTCTATTTATTGATTTCGTTAAAATAAATTTCTAAAGACTTAATATTCATTAACATATCCTTATACTGTGGATAGTCGCTAAGAATTCTATTAATACATCTTATACAGAAGTCTCGTCGTTTATTAAAGTCACTCTTCATTTCTTTTTTATATCCCCATGTATGTGTAAAAAGTTTTTGATTTTCACTAAATAAATTTTCTAAAGCCATTATTTCATTAATTTTTATATTTTTTCTTTCTGCACACATAGATATTAACCTTTGTTCTGCAAAGACCATATTAACTATTCTATCATCACTATCCAATAAATTTTCCATAAATTTAATTGATTCAGTTGTATAATATTCTTTAAATTTATTATCACCAATATAAACAAATGCCGTATTGCTTGGTAATACAGTCCAACTCCACTTCTTATCAAATAAATAACCTTTTTTCATAATAAAGTGTTCTTTACTAGGATAAACACATGGATTAATTTCTTCCTTATGAATTACACTTATCTCCGATTTTAATAGTAAGTCCTCAACTTTATTCCACACAATAAAATCAGTATCAATCATTACACAAGGAGCTTCTTGATTTTTTAATGCATATATTTTCCCTGCTGCCCAAAATAAATTGCTATCAATATTATTGTTTATTCCTTCTAATGATATATCAATTCCTAAGTCCCATATACTATCAATGCCTAACCTTCTATAATAATTAGCACCAATTTCATCTGTAACCATCTTTATACTACCATTCTTTTCTCTCCACTTTAATGCTGATATTATAGTAGTTAAAATTTCAAAATCTTCTATATAATATTCTTTATTTGGATTCATTTTAAAGAAAGGGGTAGTCCAATTAGAATGAAATGCCTTTATCATTATCTCTCCACCTTTAAAAATATTTATATAATATTTAATCCATATCCTCCAACCCCTGAGCTAACTAAATTAGAAGAAATATCAATTTTACTTGTAGTACCAAATATCACTCTATTAATTAAAGTAACATTATTAATATTATTATTTGGGATAGTATTTTTTTTAAGCCTATCTTCTGGCTTTAAATCATCAATATTTTTTTTTCCCATATATTCTCCTCTCAAAAAAATATTATAGCACCGCAAACTTCTACAAATTCACAGGTGCTATAATATATTATACTTTTATTCTTCTAATAAGTCACGTATAACTCTTGTTGCGTCCATATAAGAAGCAATAGATTTATCATAATTCAACTTATTAATTATTTTTGCTACTAATTCTGACATATCAACAGGCTTATACCATTTTGCAGACTTTAATTCATCAGAAATATATGTTAAATTAGTTGAATAAACTCTTGAAATAATTCCATCTTCATAGAATCTATTAAACTTTTCTAGTCCTTCTGTAAAGAAAGCAAATGTAGTAGCTACATAAACATTTCTTGCTTTTCTTTCTTTTAATTCCATAGCTATATCAAGAACAGATTCTCCAGATGCTATCATATCATCTACTATTAATACATCTTTTCCTTCAACATCTCTTCCCATATACTCATGTTGAACAATAGGATTCTTACCGTTTACTATTGTTGAATGATCTCTTCTCTTATAGAATAAACCTACATCTACACCTAAAACACTTGAATAATAAATTGCTCTATCCATTGCACCTGTATCTGGACTTATAACTATAAGCTTGTCTTTATTCAGTTCTAAAGTTTCTTCATTTTTAATAAGTGATTTAACTATATCGTATGTTGGATAAAAGTTTTCAAAAGATAAAAGTGGAATTGCATTTTGTACGTTAGGATCATGTACATCAAATGTTAATACTTCATGTACTCCTAATCTTTCTAATTCTTGAAGCGCTAAAGCACAGTCTAGAGACTCTCTTCCCTTGCGTCTATGTTGTCTTGATTCATATAAAAGTGGCATTATTACTGTAATCTTTGCAGCCTTACCTCTTATTGCAGAAACTGTTCTTTTTATGTCTTGGAAATGTTCATCTGGACCTTTATGGTTAATAAATCCAAACATTTTATATGTACAACTGTAATTGCCAATATCACATAATATATATATATCCTTTCCTCTAACACTTTCTGAAATCTTTACTTTTCCTTCTCCGTTAGAAAATCTTATCTCATTGATTGGTATTAGGAATGACTCACTAGTATTTCTCTTTTCTTGAATAAATTTATCAACAGCTTTTCCAAGTTCTTTGCAACTTTCTAGTGCAATTAATCCTAATTCATGTCTTAATTCTGTCATCAAACTTTCCCCTTTACATTTTTATTTCAAAGATTCAAATTTAATAATATACATAATTTGATATGTCTTCCATCAAATATTTATAAAATTCCAATCATTAATAGTATATACTAATAACGAACATTAATAAACACTTATATTAAATTATTCTCTTTTTTTGGACTTTTTCTTTTATATTTATTATAATTAATTGAATTTAGTATTTCTATACGTATTTATTACAAATATTTTATAATATTTGTACTTTATTATATTTACGGAAACGCTCTATATTTTTTATTAAAAGGAAGGACACCTTATGGAAGATTTGTACTATGAAAAATTATTTAATATTAAAACTACTGGAGAGCAACAAGGATTTTATGAATCCCATCATTATAATCGATATGAGGCTACTTCCTATCTAGCCTTAGAAACATTATTTAAAGAATATTGTGTTAATGATAAAGATTCTGTTGTTGATTTTGGTTGTGGTAAAGGCCGCTTACCTTTTTATATAAATTATTATTATAATTCAAAAGTAACAGGTATCGAAATGAACAATAATTACTTTGAAATTTGTATTAATAATAAAAAAAGTTATCTTAAACATCATAATAAATCTAGAGATAAAATTGAATTTATAAATACATTTGCAGAAGAATATCAAATATCTAATAGTGATAATAAGTTTTACTTTTTCAACCCATTTTCTGTTCAATTATTTATGAAAGTAATTAAAAATATTCTTTTATCTGTTGAAAGCTTTCCAAGAGAAATAGATTTAATTTTATATTATCCTTCTGAAGAGTATATATATTACTTAGAAAATTATACTGGTTTTATATTATCCCAAGAAATTAATATTCCAAATTTAAGTATTATTGATAAAAGGCAAAAATTCTTAATATATAAATTAATATGTTAAAAATAATTAAATCCTTATTTCTAAATATAATCAATTGATTAACTATATTTTTATATAAGAGGTACTTAATTTAAATTAAGTATCTTTTTTAATATTAACTATAATTTAATATAACAAAAAGGTACTTAGTTTTATACTAAGTACCTTGAATTACCTGGCAACGTTCTACTCTTCCACACAGTCCCCCGTGCAGTACCATCGACGCTGTAGAGCTTAACTTTCCTGT
>NZ_JAASHD010000089.1:0-1154 GCF_019734375.1 Clostridium sp. K04 | reverse complement strand
AAGAATTGCTGGTTTACTTTAACTATATTCTGTTCAATTTTCAAAGACCATTTACTCCGTCGCCCTCAAGCGACTTCCTTATCTTATCATTTCTTTAATTTTATGTCAACAACTTTTTTTCAAAAGTTTTTTTGACATTTATCATCGATATGATAAGTATCATTCGCTTCAGCAATCAACTCATTTGTTTGATTTGTCATCAGCGACGTGTTTTATCTTAACACTATTTATTTATTATAATTTTCATTTTTTCATTATTTTATTCAAATAATTCTAATTTTATATGCTTTTTCTTTCTTTTTCTTTATTTTTCTACTATTGATATACTAGGTAACGTTTGTGCTATAATTATCTAAAATTTATAACTTATTGATTAAAATATACTTACATAGAGGTGATTAAAATGAAACAAATATTAAAAAATGATTGGAATGAACTTTTAAAAGATGAATTTTCAAAAGAATATTATTTAACTTTGAGAGAATTTTTAAAAAATGAATATAATACAAAAACAATATATCCTGATAAATATGATATATTTAATTCCTTACATTATACTTCTTATGAAGATGTGAAAGTTGTTATTCTAGGTCAAGATCCCTATCATGGACCTAATCAAGCCCATGGATTAAGTTTTTCTGTAAATCCAGGTGTAAGAATCCCTCCCTCATTATTAAATATATATAAAGAACTTAACTCAGATTTAGGATGCTATATTCCTAATAATGGCTATTTAAAAAAATGGGCTGATCAAGGCGTACTTTTATTAAATACTTCACTTACAGTAAGAGCTGGAGAGGCTAATTCTCATAAAAATAAAGGTTGGGAAATTTTCACGGATAAAATAATATCTTTAGTTAATGAAAAAGATGATCCTGTTGTTTTTTTACTATGGGGAAATAATGCTATTAGTAAGAAAAAATTAATAACTAATGATAAACATCTAATTCTCTCTTCAGTACACCCTAGCCCATTATCTGCCTCAAGAGGTTTCTTTGGAAGTAAACCATTTTCAAAAATTAATCAATTTCTTATATCTGTTAATAAAAAACCTATTGATTGGCAAATAGAAAATATATAAGACGAATTGTCAAGCTAAGTGCAACACTTAGCTTGTTCTTCGTTAAATGCTTCTAACGGTGTCTTGTATCCAA
>NZ_JAASHD010000088.1:0-1366 GCF_019734375.1 Clostridium sp. K04 | reverse complement strand
TTGTTTGTGTTAATAAAAATTTGCTTTCATTCGTTGGAATTACTTGCGCCCCTCAGGACAAGATTTATGATATCACCTAATATAACTTAAAATTTTACATTATTTATCTAAATTTTAATTAAATCATAGTTTTTCTCTAATTTTTAATTATATTCTCCTATTTCCTTATATTGATACACTAGGAACAGTGTTACTATTATATTAAAAAGTTATCCACTAAATACACATTATCCACATATTAGTATTAACTGTTATATTAATTTATAAACATAATTAACATTATCCACAGCAATAAAATAAAATCACTATATCAATTGTTTCATCATATTTTTCAATAATCTTCAACTTAAAATATAAAAATATTTTGTAATATTTTTATATAAATTGTTCTAATAAAATAAATTTCTGTTTCAACTATATATTTTTTTACTTCAATACTATTTAATAATAAAAAAGATAGATGGTATTTTTACTAAATACCATCTATCTTATAACATTGATAAAATAAATTTTAATTCTAAAAAATAAAACCTACTATATCAAAACTGTCTATTTTCATACTTATACTTTAAATATGAGAATCTTTTAAATGTAATAATACTATTTTCCTTATAAATCCCAAACACACCAAACTTTATATACCTAATTCTTAGTGGTATATCTACAAATAGATGTATATCTTCTACGCATAAATATATTTCTATAATCGTAATGTATTTCTATTGATAAAACCTTTTTAATATATTTTCTATTTTATCTTTATCTCTTAACATTCATCAATGCAAATTTTAACCTTTAAATTCTGATCGGCTAAATTGTCCGTAAAAAACATAACATGCCTTTTGCGTCGCCCTTTTAAAATCAACGCGTTTCTCCTTACCATTTATCTCTAATTTAATATAATAAAAAAGGTAGTTAGCTTTATACTAAGTACCTTATACTATCTGGCAACGTTTGTTGGTGTTATTTTTTACGCTACGATTAATCTTCACTAAATCATCCGGTAAAAGCATAAAATGCTTTTACCCTCTCCAATTTAAAAATTAGGACGTTGCTTTTTTCTCTTAATAATATTCAATAACAAAAAAGATACCTAGTATAAACTAAGTATCTTCTTACCTGGCAACGTTCGTCGGGGCAATTTTTAACGCTTCGATTAATCTTCGCTAAATTGCCCGCAAAAGACATAACATGTCTTTTGCCTCTCCCAGTGGAAGAGCATAACGTTGCCCTTTACCATTTAACTATAATTTAATATAACAAAAAGGCACTTAGTTTTATACTAAGTGCCTTGAATTACCTGGCAACGTTCTACTCTTCCACACAGTCCCCCGTGCAGTACCATCGACGCTGTAGAGCTTAACTT
>NZ_JAASHD010000087.1:0-1502 GCF_019734375.1 Clostridium sp. K04 | reverse complement strand
GAAGTGATGGGACAAGCGATAAAAAAGAATAAAGTAGAATATATAGATAGGGTTCATGGAAATAGTAAAGGGTGGATTACGAGAAGTTGCATAGATGAAAATGGATATAGTCAATGGCATTATAAGTATGCTGAACTTAGAGAAGTAGATTTAACTGGAGAAAATATATATATAACATTAAATACATTTTTTAAGCCATATAGAAGGTTAGAATGTATAAAGGAGTTAAATGCTTTATTTATAGATTTAGATTATTACAAGACTAAATTTACTAAAGAACAAATAATAATGAATTTAGAGGGAAATTATTTTAATAAAATAATTCCAGCAACAAATTATATTTTAGATAGTGGGCGTGGATTAGCATTAATATGGTTAATAAATAAAGTACCAAGTCAAGCATTGCCATTATGGAAAGCAATTGAAGAATATTTATATAATCAATTAAAAGAATTTGGAGCAGATAGACAAGCTTTAGACGCAACAAGAATATTAAGAGTACCTGGAAGTATTAATTCAAAATCAAAAACAGTAGTAAGTATAATAGATGAGTATGATTATATTTATGATTTAAGAGAAATACAAAAAGAATTTCTTCCGGAATTGAAGCCAAAAGAAAAGAGAAAAGGTCGACCAAAGAAAATAAACTATGTTTATAGAGAAAGAAGTTTATACTATGCAAGGATACATGACATAACAAAATTATGTGAACTTAGAGAATATGATTTAAGAGGTCATAGAGAAATAATATTATTTTTATATAGATATTATTTATGTAGTTTTACAGAAGACACAAAGAAGGCTTTAGAAGATGTTTTAGAACTGAATAGTATGTTTATATCACCTTTAAAAGAAAATGAGGTTATAAGAGCAACTAGAAGTGCAGAAAAGTGTTACTTAGATAAAAATAAAGAATATAAATATAAAAATGAAACACTTATAGATCTATTAGAAATTACAGAATATGAAGAAACTCAAATGAGTACAATAATTTCTAAGGGTGAATATAAGAGAAGAGATAGGGTTTATCAAAAAAATAAATATCAGAGGAAGTTAAAGTCAGAGGGAAAAATAAGTGAAAAAGAAAAACTATCACAAAGAAGGGCAAAAATAAAAGACCTTTTGGCAGAAGGTCTTAAGCAAAAAGATATATGTTCACAACTTAATATATCTAAAGATACCTATATTCGTGATAGAAAATATTTAAGAGAGCAAGGATTAATATAGTCCTTGTTCTTTTTGTATTATAAGAGATTTATTTAATTTAATCAAGAGGTAGCAAATTTTCTCGGCTTGTATTATAGGGTTACGTAGTAACCTGTTCTATTTTTAGCGGGGGAGTAAGAAGTTCGGTTTATTTTATAGGATTTTTCATTGTTTTAACGAATTAGTTTATATATAGAATTTTATTCTAAAAGGGAGGGGTTAAGGGATGTTGAGGAGTGTTGCAGAAGTATCCGTTTTAACTGGTTTAAGTAAAGTTAGTATTTATAATAAAATTA
>NZ_JAASHD010000086.1:0-1565 GCF_019734375.1 Clostridium sp. K04 | reverse complement strand
ATAACTGGAAATAAAATTTCCAGTTATACATTTTATTATATTTATATTTTACACAAATTTTTAGATATCCTCCTAAAAGCTGATTTCTGTATTTTACAGGAGTCAGCCTTTTTAAATTCCATTGATAACGGTAATTATTATAATAATTTATATAATTATCGATTATGCCTTTAAGTTCTTCAAAAGTCGTACAACTTCTATAATTAATTTCATCCTTCATATGTCCAAAAAAAGATTCCTGCGGGGCGTTATCCCAACAATTACCGCGTCTGGACATAGATTGTCCGAGATTTTTAGACTTTAATAATTTTTGAAATCTTGGACTTGTGTAATGAGCTCCTTGGTCTGAGTGAATAAATGCATCCTTATGTAATTTAAATTTTGTATTATTCATCAGTTTATGAATAGTATCAATAGCAATATCAAGTGTTATATTATTTGATAAATTATGCGCTAATATTTCATTAGTAGAAGCATCTTTGATGGTCGACAAATAGGCCATCTGATTATTACCATATGGTAGATAGGTTATATCCGTAAGAAGTACTTTTCCAGCTACTTCTTGTTTGAAATTTCTATTTAGGAGATTTGGAACAACTCTATGTTCTTTAGTTGCTTTAGCCATTCTTCTGTACGGATTAGCTTTTCTTATTGGACAAACAATATTATATTTTCTCATAATCCTTTGAATACGCTTGGTCTTATGTCAATATTTTGGACACAAAAAGTCAAACTTTTTTATGCTGCACTTCTAGCTAATAATTCACATTGTTCTGGTGTCATGTAATTAATAGAAGAGTGTATCCTTTTTCTGTTATACCAACCTTCAATATATTTAAATATAGCTATATTGGCTTCTTCAAAGGTACGATATGTATTTCTATAGATTTTTTCCTTCTTTATTGAAGAATGGAAAGATTCTATACAAGCATTGTCATAAGGACAACCTTTTTTACTAAATGATTGTATAATATTAAACTCTTTACATAGCTCTTTTAAATCATTACTAGTATATTGAGATCCTAAGTCTGTATGAAATATTATATGCTTATTTTTATTAGGATTTTGATTGTAATAAGCATTTTTTAAAGCTTTAACAACTAAATCATTAGTCATTCTTTTACCGAAAGCGTAGCCAATTATTTTTTTAGAATGTAAGTCAAGAACTGAAGCTAAATAGCACCAACCATCCCTACTAGTATGAATATATGTAATATCTCCTACCCATTTTCCGTTAATATAAGTAGTTGTAAAGTCTCTTTTTAAAACGTTTTCTAAATCTTCTACTACCTTTTTACTTGAATTAGGCTTGTATTTCTTTACAGTTACTGCACAAAGGTTAAGTTTAGTCATTAGTCTTTGAACTCGCTTCAATGATACATTGAAGCCTTCTATACCAAGTATATAATGAATTCTAGGAGCACCATATATGCCTTTATTCTCTTTATATATCCTTTTAATAGCTGATTTTAATTCCTCATTTTCTAGTTCTCTTGCAGATTTAGTTTTATCAAAAGATTTATAATATGTGCTTCTGGCTACGCCTAGAACGGTACACATAGTCT
>NZ_JAASHD010000085.1:0-1693 GCF_019734375.1 Clostridium sp. K04 | reverse complement strand
GAGGGCACTGAAAAACTTAATGTTTTTCAAGTGCGGTTATCCACAAAGTAAAAAATAGTTAATGAAGCTGAAGCTTTTAGTTTCATTAACTATTTTTATTTAGTTATTTATATAATAACTAGGATATTTCTATCCTAATATCTTCAATATTCTTTTAATATTTACTGTAAATATTGCTAATGCCCCTTGAATTTCCATGCCAATTAGACCTGAAGATGATGCTTTATCATATCCATGTCTATGTTTTAATTCACTATTTTTTGCTTCTATTTTATAACGCTCTTTAGACTTTTCTTTAAAATATTCGCTTTCTTGAAAAGCTATCTGCGATTTATGTATATCACTTTTTATAGTAACTGAATAAGTTTTACTCTTAGCTCCGTCTTTATAACAACCTTCTTTTTGTGGACAAATTTTACATTTTTCTATATCAAAATAATAAGTATCTGTTTGGTTTGTAGATATATTCTTTTTGCCCTGTCGTGCTTTACGAATAGCCATATGTCCTTCTTTACATACATACATTCCAGCATCTTTATTGAATTGGAATTCATCTTCTTTTTTTCTAAACCCTTGCGTTACAGAAGGATTTAACTTTGCTACAAGTTTTATATTATTTCTATTTGCAAACTCAATATTACCCTTTTCTGAATAAGCAGAATCACCAATTATTGTTTTAACTTTTATTCCGGCCTTCTGACTTTTAGTGATTAATGTTTCTAATTCTTTACCATCGTTTTTTTCTCCAGTAGTAATAGTTGCAGCAGTTATTATTCTTTCTTCCGTCATTGCAATATGTGTTTTATAACCAAAGAAAGATGTGTCAACAGACTTATGACCAATTCTTGCATCCGCATCAGCGCAAGCTTGAATATGATGAATATCATCTTCTAATGTTTCATTTAACATATTTAATTTTTCCCTAACCTTTGGATAAGCTGCAATAACATCATTCTTTTCTATAGCTTTAACTAAGTCCTGACAATATTTAATTTCAGCATCTAAATTATCAATTGTATTTTTAGCTGGTAAAGTATTTTTAATATTCTCATCTATTTCATAAACTGATTTTCTTAATTTCTTAGAACGTTCTTGTAACACTTCACGTGGTGATTTTTGACTATATCTTGCTACCGTATGCGTAGCATCAACAATGATTGACTTTGATTTTATTATTCCTTTTTCAAGGGCGATTTCAACAGTTTTATTTATTAACATATCTAAAATATTTATATCTTTAAGTCTAAGTCTACGAAATTTAGTTAGAGAGCTTGGCTCAATAACATTTTCCTCTGGAGCCATTCCAAGAAAATATTTAAATGACATATCATATTTTGAACGCTCCACAATATCTACATCTGATAAATCAAATATAGATTTTAATAAAAGATATTTAAACATTCGTATTGGATCAATAGCATTTCTACCATTATTAATACAATATTTATCTAAAAGTTCATCATAAACAAATGAAAAATCAATTAGTTCATTAATTTTTCTTAACATATTATCTTTAGGAACAACTAAATCATAAATTCCTGTATATTCACTTAAAATCATTGTTTCTTGCTTTTTTATCATACACATCACCCACATTATTTTATAAGTTAAGTATAACATAAAAGACCTAAAAAATTGTCTTAAAAAAATTTTTTAGGTCTTTTATTCCGAAAGGCACTTTTTCAGTGCCCTC
>NZ_JAASHD010000084.1:0-3141 GCF_019734375.1 Clostridium sp. K04 | reverse complement strand
TTTTCTTGGGTACAAAAAAATTTCCAAATGTCCCACTTTGCCACACAAAAACCGTATTAAAACCGTATATAATCCGACACTTTGTCAGCGGTTGTTTTCTTAATTTTATCACACATTTTTTTAACCTCAAACTATTTTTTTATAAAAAAAATGGATCCACTGCTCCATAAATAAATAATCCCCCTAAAATATAAAGAGTATTTTTAATATCAATTTGTAAACATCAATCAAAAAAAATTTTTTCAAAAGGGGTTGGGCAGTGCTCCCAATAAATAAATTTAAAATTAAGGCTTACTTAAATTTAAATTTATAGGAAGTGTGTACTCACTTCCTATGCTTGCTATTTTTCTGATACTTCTAAAAACTTATTTTTAAAATTAAATAAATTTTTAAAACACCTTTTCAAGGCCTCGTTTAGATGGAATATGATAGCCATTTCTAACTTGTATAAAACTACCACATCCACAACTACATTGTATAAATATAATTGCTAATTCTTCTGTCTTAGGAAGTTTAAGTTTTTCTCCACACATTGGACATAAAAAATATTTCTTTTTTTCTAACTTCATAATTTTCCCCTTAATAAAAAATACTCTATAAATCTACTTTGAAAAAATCTTAAAAAATTTTATTTTTTCATTTCTTTTTTGCTCCATTTTTTCTTTTAGATCTTGGAGCTTATTATCTACTTCTTCAAAATGTTCTGCTAAATATAACTGTTGTTCACTTTTTTTCTGCTCTTCCTTTAAAAGTATCTGACTATTTTCAATTAACTTATGCAATTCAGATATTTGTTTGTCTTTTTCATCTAATTGCTTTTTTAAAAATTCATTTTCAGAGTTTAAACTATTTAAATATTCTTTATTGAACTCTTTTAACTCAAGTTTAAACTCTTTAAAGTCAGTATTTTTAATGCTTATATCAAAATCTTCTCTCTCACTATTTAAACCGTTAGTTAAATCTTTTAATTTATCATCATTTAAGTTTAAACCTTTAAATATTAAATTAATACCTTCATCTGAAATATAAGTAATACCTTTATTTTTAACCACATACTTCTCAATTTCTTTTAACTTAATTTTATTATAAATACTAACTTTACTTAAACCAGTTAAAACGGATACTTCTGCAACACTCCTCAACATCCCTTAAACCCTCCCTTTTAGAATAAACCCGATATATAAACTAATTCAATAAATCTCTTAAAAATCCTGTCTACCTATTATTAATCAATCCATTCTTTAATCATTTCCAATAATATTTTATCTCTATCTAATCCAGTTTCATCTACCTTCTTAATAAACTCATTATAAACCTCATTAGGAACTCTAAAATTTATTGCTTTTGTTGAAGATCTTCTTCTCTTACTAGACTGTATATTAACTTTTATTTTTTCTTTAATTGCTGGAATATCTTTATCATTAATACCACCTAAAAATTTTATAGCTTCTTCTTCTGTATAAAAAGTCTTATATATACTAGGATAACCTAATAAAAGTTCTTTACACTCACTCCAGGTTCTAACTATCTTATTTTTAACACCTTTACCTTCTTTAATAGCATAATACTTTTGTTTTTTCTTTTTACTCATATTCTTATAACCCCCATCGCTCGCACTAAATTTTCATATTTTTTAGTTGACTTTTAAGTCAACATCAACTATGGTTTGGTGAATTAGGAAACGGCTCGCTCCCCCCCTTGCAATTAATATAACATAAAAATACTAATTGCAAAGGGGATAAGCAAGCATGATATTATGGCTTGGAGCCATTGAGGTATCCGTGTCGCATTTATCCCGTGGCTTCCAACCACTATGTAAATCAATCTCGTTTAGGTCTGGTATTATCGAGCATACTACCATGTAACTTTCTACACACCCCTAGGAGCTAATGCAAACTCCACCAGGACAGGCACTCCACTACTAAAAACTAACTTTAATAGTTTGTCTAAAAATAGCACCTCCCCATCTAACGGCGCTATCCTCGGTGGTGAGCCGAGTAGTTTTTTATAGTGTTATTCCTTAACCACTTACCATACAGGATTTTTCAGTATTTAATTTATGAAAAACTTGTCTTAATTTTTATTTAGTTAAATAAAAAAGCCTTTTAGTAAGGTTTTACCATACTAAAAGGCTTGAAAATTCTTCTTTAATCAGTTATACTTTATTCATAATATTGAATAAAATATATTTTATAAAGTAGCTTTCGTGCTTGGTTTTATGTGTGAGATATAACCTTGAACGTAGTTACTAACTAAATGAAGTTCTTTTCTAACAGCTTTCTAGGTATTGCAGTACCTTGTAAAGTTCGGCTCATATGTTAGTTTGCAGACTAATATATGAGAGTTGAATAAGAGCTTTTTTTATTTAAGTTTAATTCCAAATTTAAGTTAATTTTACCCTGTTTTTCTGCATAAAGCAAGATTTTTTTTTGTTGTACCTTGTTGTCAACGCTTGAATTTACTTACTTATACTCATATTTTACTTATCTCTAAATTCCTCTATATCTCGTTTTTTTCTCGATTTACTTAATTCTTTTTGTTGTTCAGACTCTCTATGTATTAATACTACTGGCTTTATTTTATCACTTTATTGTAGTATTATGAGCTATTGTTTACAACTTGATTTTAGAATTATCCCTTTATAATTTCCATAGTTTATAATACATTTTTGCTATACCTTTCGACTTACAATATACTATTATTTATAGTTGATTTTTTAATACAACATAAAGAAAAAATAAATAAAATTGAACATAAAATTAATAAATTAAAATTACAAAAACAAATAATCCTAGCTCGTGAAAAAAGGATAAAGAAAAGCTCTTACTAGAAGATTAATTCAAATATGCGCTATTATTGAAAATATAGGTATTGATAATGTAGAATTGACCAATAAGTTCAAATCCTACTTTGAAGCTAATGATAAATCCAAAACTTAGCTTAAAAAATTTATATCCAAAAATAAATAATTAAAATATATTTAGAAATTCTCTCTATTTATATAATGCTCAAGTAAAAAACAATTTAATTAGTGTTAATTTCTATTCTGACTTTTAATACTGTAGGGAGAGTAGATAGATTTGTGTAAAAAACAAATCTATCTACTCTTTTTTTGTATGATTAGTTGGTAGATTTGGAATA
>NZ_JAASHD010000083.1:0-2173 GCF_019734375.1 Clostridium sp. K04 | reverse complement strand
GCAAAATAGAAATTTGATTTAAAGGAGTTTAATCCACAAACAAATAAGAAAATTACAGTTGCAAATTCTATACCTGGGTAGAGTAGATTTATGGGGATTGAAATTTAATAATAAAATTTTATATGTATTAAACTCTTTAATAGGTTCAATAGCTTTAATTTATTTATTTAAAAATATATTTAATAATATTAAGTTTTTAAGTTACTTAGGAAAAAACACTTTAATAATAATGGGAACTCATCAAATATTAATTAAGATAATTGAAGTATTTACGAAATATGAAAGATATAATATGAGTATATCTTTTGTTATATTTTTAATAAATATACTATTAGAAATACCAATAATATATTTAATAAATAATTATTTACCTTGGATATTAGGAAGATCTAGTAGAAAAGAAACATTAAAATTATCTTAAATATTAAGTTATTTATAGAAATTTAATTATGTATTGATTTTGTAAGTTTATTAACATTTAGAAGAAAATAGAATGATAAAATTGGGTATGTTTGCAGGGTAATAATTGGAATGATAAAGAGTTTTCAAGGATTAAGAGTAACAGCTATGTTATTCATTTTCTTTTTTCATTTTAAAGTTTATGGTCAAGGAATAGGGGGAAGGATTTACAATAAATTATTTTCAGATGGATATTTTGCTGTTACTTTCTTTTTTGTATTATCTGGATTTTTAACTTTTAGAAATCTTAAAAATGATAAATTTTCTTTAAATATTAGGAAAAGTTTTAAGTACATGCTAAATAAAATAAAAAAATTATATCCACTATATGCAATAATGATAGTTATAGTATTTATAGTAAATGTTACATCAGAAAAAATTTTTAAATGGACTATTTTGAGTATTCCTAGTTTTATGTTAATACAAAGCTTTATACCAACAAGTATTGTGTATTTTTCTTTTAATGGTGTAGGATGGTATATTTCTGTATTAGCATTTTGTTATTTATTGTCATATACTTTTATGTCTAAGATAAATAATAAAAATATTTTAAGAAATATTTTTATTATTTATGTTTTTCAACTAATTTGTGTTTTTTTAGGACGAAATAGTTCTATAAATCAATGGTTATTTTATATAAATCCATTGTTTAGAAGTTTAGATTTTTTCCAAGGTATGCTTTTAGCTGCATTCATTAATGAACATAGGAATATAAAATTGAAAAACTTATCTTTTATTGAAATGACATTAGTTATAATATTTACAATTCAATATTTATTTTTATCAAAATATGTTCCGCAAGCATTTAAATGGGGAGTATATTATTTGCCAATAATATTGTTAATTATGGCTATTTTTTATTATGAAAAGGGGATAGTTTCTAGATTCTTAGGAAATAAATTATTTTTAAAGATTTCTGAATTTAGTTTTGAATTTTATATGATTCATCAATTTGTAATATCACAATGTAGGGTATATTTAAAATTTAACGAAAAAGTATTACTAATAGTAACATTTATTATAACAATAGCTATTTCTAATATTATAAAAAAATGTCAATTGTGATTTTTAATAATAAAATAAAGTATAATTTAGGAAATATAGATGGTATAAGTATAAGGGGAAAATAAAAATGAATAATGAAAAAATAATTTTAAAAGAATTAGATTATTTAAAAGTAATGGGAATATTATTGGTTGTTATAGGTCATTGTACATCAATATATACAGGAGGATGGGTATTTACATCACCAGTCAATTCACCTATCTATGCTTTAATAGCATCATATGTATATACATTTCATGTACCAATGTTAGTATTTGTCTCAGGAGCAATTTATTATTATTGCAGAATTAATAAAGGTAAATATAGTAGTCTAAAAGTCTTAATAATAAATAAACTTAAGAGATTAATATTACCTTTTTTATTTGTAGGGATACTTTACTCAATTCCAATAAAGTATATTATAGGAATGACAGAAGGAAATATATTTAGTAATATAAAATCTTTTATATTAGGATTAAATACCGGGCATTTATGGTATTTATTAATGTTATTTGATATATTTATAATATTTTATTTGTATGAAAAGTTTATATTGAATAAAAAATATTCAATAATATTAAATTTAATATTATTTAGTATATTATATATTTCTTCAGGATTTTTCACCAACATATTTCAAATTAATAGAGCAATTCAATATAGTATTTTC
>NZ_JAASHD010000082.1:0-4555 GCF_019734375.1 Clostridium sp. K04 | reverse complement strand
GAAGTGATGGGACAAGCGATAAAAAAGAATAAAGTAGAATATATAGATAGGGTTCATGGAAATAGTAAAGGGTGGATCACGAGAAGTTGCATAGATGAAAATGGATATAGTCAATGGCATTATAAGTATTTAGAACTAAAAGAAACAGATTTAACAGGAGAAAACATATATATAACATTAAATACATTTTATAAACCATGTAGAAGATTAGAATGTATAAAAGAATTAAATTTTGTATATATAGATTTAGATTATTATAAAACTAAATATACAAAAGAGCAGGTAATAATGAATTTAGAGTCAAATTATTTTAATAAAATAATACCAGCAACAAATTATATTATAGATAGTGGCCGAGGATTAGCATTATTATGGAATATAAATAAAGTACCAAGTCAAGCATTACCTTTATGGAAAGCAATCCAAGAGTATTTATATCATCAATTAAAAGAGTTTGGAGCAGATAGACAAGCTTTAGATGCAACAAGAGTATTAAGAGTACCAGGAAGTATTAACTCAAAATCAAAAACAGTAGTAAGTATAATAGATGAATATGACTATATTTATGATTTAAGAGAAATACAGAAAGAGTATCTTCCAGAGCTAAAACCAAAAGAAAAGAAAAAAGGTCGTCCAAAGAAAGTAAACTATGTTTATAGGGAAAGAAGTTTATACTTTGCAAGAATACAAGACATAACAAAATTATGTGAACTTCGAGAATATGATTTAAGAGGGCATAGAGAAATAATATTATTTTTATATAGGTATTATCTTTGTAGCTTCACAGAAGACGTCCAAAAGGCGCTAGAAGATGTTTTAGAACTAAATAGTATGTTTATATACCCTTTAAAAGAAAAAGAGGTTATAAGGGCAACTAGAAGTGCAGAAAAGTGTTATTTAGATAAAAATAAAGAATATAAATATAAGAATGATACTTTAATAGAGTTATTAGAGATTACAGAAATTGAAGAAACATATATGACAACTATAATTTCTAAAATGGAATACAAGAGAAGACATAGAGAAAGAGAAAAAAATAGATATATAGAAAAATTAAAATTAGAAGGGAAGATGTCTAAGAAAGAAGAGATTGAGCAAATTAGAAAAAAAATAAAAAGCCTTCGTGCAAAAGGCTTTAAAAATAAAGAGATTTGTATTGAGCTTGATTTAGCAGAGTCAACACTCAAAAGACATATTACTTATATGAAAAAGAATGGGTTATTAAAATAACCCGTTCTTTTTTTTATTTCAAAATCAAACTTATTATATATTAAAAATAAAAAAAAAAAAAGGCTCATTTTTTCTGCGCTTGTATTATAGGGTTACGTAGTAACCTGTTCTATTTTTAGAACAGGTTTAGGGGGTTATCGTTTATGGTTAAGCTACGTTAGCTTATGTAGCCTAGTGTGTTGAGTTACCCAAAACGGCAAGGTGAGAAGTGTTAGTATTTTTAATTTAGAGGATTTTAAAGAGTTTTAAAGAATACATTAAAGTAGTTTAATCTTTTAGAAATGAGGTTTTAGGCTATGTTAAGGACAGTTGAAGAAACTGCTATTCAATTAGGAGTGAGCAAAACTACAATTTATAATAAACTTAAGTTGAAAGAGTATAAAGCTAGGATAGTTAAGAAACAAGGAAAATCAATGGTTGATGACAGTTTATTCAACTTGATTCAAGAAGGTTTAAAAGTTAAAAATGAAGTTGAAAATAAAGAAATTGAGAATGATGTAAATGCAGAGACTTCAATAGATGAAGATGGTTTATTAAATTTGAATAAAGAGTTAATTGATAATTTATTAGAGCAACTTAAAGAAAAAGATAAACAAATATCTGAATTACATAGGTTAATTGAAAATAATCAGATACTTTTAAAGGAAGAGCAGAAAAAAAGTGAACAACAGTTATATTTAGCAGAACATTTTGAAGAAGTAGATAATAAGCTCCAAGATCTAAAAGAAAAAATGGAGCAAAAAAGAAATTATAGGAAAAGCCTTTTTAAGATTTTTTCAAAGTAGCTCAAAAGTAATAAGTTTTAAAAATTTTTTTAACTAATGATAAATAATATTCAAACTAAAAAAATAATCAATGGGCAAGGAGACGCTTATAAAAAAAATTAATGTCAGCAAATTTGGCTTTACTTTGTAGTAACCATTTAGAAGTCATTAATTTTTTTATAAACCTTGATTATTTTTTTATTCATTTCTTCAGAAGTGATTATATACTATTTGTTTAAAAAGTTCAATTTGCAAGTTGAATTTTTTATACTCTCAAATTTTCAGTCTATATGGAGGAGCTTATACTATAGGTCTATTTGTTGAGTGCATAATTATATCCTTCAGATTATTGCAGTTTTTTCTTTATTTTTTCATTTTGTTCTTATTTTTATTTTATATAGTGATAAAAAATAGAATATATTGAAATATATTACAACGTTTATTATAATTAAATTGACATAATATTGATGGAGGGGAATTTATGAATAAAAAAATATTTGCATTACTTTCTGGTATAGTTTTAACAACTTCTTTAATTAATATTGAAGTATCAGCAGAAGTATTAAATTTTCAAGATAATCAACTAGACGTAAATTATGAAAATACAAATAATAATTCATCAAATGAGAATGTTATAGTAAGAGAGTTTATAGCACTTTCAACTAATGAATTTGCTAGGGCTGGAGATGCATGTGAATTAGTTTATTATAGTTCTACTTATATTAAATGTACTAATAAAAGTACAGGAAAAGTTTTTACATGTAATCCAACAACTAGTTATGTTGGATATGGTTATTCTAATTCATCTGGCTCAGTTGGATGTTTACAAGGAATGTTTAATTATTTAGGAGCTGGCCTAGCGGTAGATGGTTTGTTTGGACCAAAAACTTATCAAAAAATAATAGAGTTTCAACAAATGAATAGCAATATTTTAACTGTTGATGGAATAGCAGGTCCAAAAACTTTTGCATGGGCTGTAGAATCAGTTTTTGGAGTTGTACAACCTATAAGTGGTGAATAGCTTTATATTAAAAATAAAATCCAAGTTTCAAAAAATATTTTTTGAAACTTGGATTTTATTTTTTGATAAAGAAAATAATAATTATTCTGATACTCTTATTAAACAGTCTAAATCATACTCTTTCATAAATTCATCTAAGATATTTAGACCAGTATTGATGTTATAATCATAATTATTTTCTTCAATAAAGTTTTGTAAAGCAGTATCATAATTTTCGCTAGTAACAATATCTTGGTCAGTTATATTATTGCTAATTTCAATAGTGCTTAGATTGGTAGTTTCTTTTGTGGTGGTTTGAGCTGAAGGAGAACTTAAGAATGTTGTAGAATAAATAGTAGAACATAAAATAAGTGATAAAGCAATGTATTTACTTACATGTGATTTCAAGATTCTTTTTAACATAGTATTCACCATCCTTATAATTTTTATTATAAAGCAATTAAAACAATATTTTCCTATAAATTCATATTTTTTCAAAAGTATAATTAAATTTTAGTATATAAAGATAATAAAATCAAGATTGATTCATTTAAATTTACACTTACTGCATATAAATGTAAATTTTGTGCAGTAAGTTTGGTTTATAAATTATTAAATATGTGGCTAGCTTAATAAAGGGAATAATATTACGATAAATATATGGTGATAACAAGGGATTAAAAGAATTTATAGAGGTGGGAACAATGGCTATAAAGAATGATTATATCAAGATTCAGTAAGTACGGAGCAGAAAGAATTATTTAAATATATAGCAAAAAAGAAAAAGGTTAGTATGAGTGAGTTTATGGTTGTAGCAACAGGGGGAAAAATCTTTAAAGGAGCAAGAGAAATTAGAAAATAAAGAGAGCTTGGAGCAACGAGTGGCAGAGTTTGAAAAGAAATTACAAGAGATTAAATTAAAAATGGAGAGCCAACGAACTGAAAAAAAGAGTTTTTTAAAATATTTTCAAAGTAGGTTTACAAATTGAATCAAAAAACCTTTTTATAAGTGGAGGAGTTTTTGCAAAAATTAGTGGCGGCAAAATTGGATCAGCACTCACTACGTTAATTTTATCCGATTTAGTAGCCACACATTTTTACTAACAACTGGGGGAAGGCTGTAATTATACTTTAGAGGTAAATATAATTAAACTATAAATATAATTAAACTACAGAGAGTAAACTACAGAGAGTAAACTACAGAGAGTAAACTACAGAGAGCAAGCATAGGAAGTGTGTACACACTTCCTATAAATTTAAAATTAAGCTTTACTTAAATTTTAAATTATTTATTGGGAGAGCTGCCCAAACCCTTTTGAAAAAAATTTTTTTTAGTGATGTTTACAAATTGAGATTAAAAATACTCTTTATATTTTAGGGGGATTATTTATTTATGGAGCAGTAGATCCATTTTTTTTATAAAAAAATAGTTTGAGGTTAAAAAAATGTGTGATAAAATTAAGAAAACAACCGCCGACAAAGTATCGGATTATATACGGTTTTAATACGGTTTTTGTGTGGCAAAGTGGGACATTTGGAAATTTTTTTGTACCCAAGAAAA
>NZ_JAASHD010000081.1:0-2978 GCF_019734375.1 Clostridium sp. K04 | reverse complement strand
ACATAAAAGACCTAAAAAATTGTCTTAAAAAAATTTTTTAGGTCTTTTATTCCGAAAGGCACTTTTTCAGTGCCCTCGGCATTGCCTTAGCTATTTTTTTATATTTATTAAACTTCGAAGTTAACAACTACGTCTTTACCAGCAGTAACTGATCCTGATTCAACTGCATTTATTGATTTAGCAGCATCAACATTTGTAATTAAAACTGGAGTAGCAAGAGATAATCCTTTTCCTAAAATGAAATCTCTATCAATCTTAATGATTGGAGTACCAGCTTTTACTTTTGTACCAGCTTCAACTAATTGTTCAAAACCTTCACCGTTTAATCCAACAGTATCAACACCGATGTGAACTAATAATTCTAGTCCATTTTCTAAAGTCATTGCAAATGCATGCTTAGTTTTGAACACTAATGATAATTCACCGTCAGCAGGAGCTACAACAGTATCACCAGTTATCATAATAGCTGCACCATCTCCAGCCATTTTTCCAGCGAAAACAGGGTCTGGCACTTCTGATAAAGGCATTAAGTCACCAGTTGCAACTGCAACTAGGGCAGTCTTTGGAGCTTCAACTGAAGTATTTGTTTCTACTTTCTCTTCTGATTTTCCGAATAATTTTTTAAAAAAATTAGCCATAATATTTCCTGATTATAATCAGGGTTCACTTCCTTTCTAAAAATAAGATTACACAATTTTTGGGTATAAAATAAAAAGGCATAAGTATATCTTTATTAAAGATTAACTTATGCCTGATTTAACAGTAACACGTTTCAATCTAGATTATATATTTTTGAGAATAGTATGTCAATATGTATAGTAAATTATTACTAAAATAAAAAAAGCTTTGAAAACGTTGACAAATGATGCCAAGGTATTTTATAATAAATTTGTAAAATAAATTAAGTTCAAATTGTGAGGCGTGCAACCATAAAAGTGGGCATTAGCTGAAAAGGATATATTATATTCTTTTCAGCTTTTTTTATTATTGAAATTATAAAATTTAATTATTTTGTTAGTCTTACAATAATGAACAAATAAAAAAATAGGGGGAATTTTATTATGATGAAGTACTTACAAAGACTTGGTAAATCATTAATGCTTCCAGTAGCGTGTTTACCAGTAGCAGCAATTCTAATGGGAATTGGATATTGGATTGATCCATCAGGATGGGGAGCAAATAATGTTGCAGCTGCTTTTTTAATTAAAGCAGGGGGAGCATTAGTAGACAATATGGCAATTTTATTTGCAATTGGTGTTGGTGTCGGTATGTCAGATGATAATGATGGAACAGCTGGGTTGGCAGGACTTGTTTCTTGGTTAATGATAACGACTTTATTATCAACTAGTGTTGTAGCTATGCTAAAAGGTGTTGATGTTTCAGAAGTGCCAGCAGCATTTGGAAAGATTCAAACACAATTTATTGGTATATTATCAGGTTTAATTGGAGCAAGCTGTTACAATAAGTTTAAAAATACTAAGTTACCAGCAGCTTTAAGTTTCTTTAGTGGTAAGAGATGTGTTGCTATAGTAACTGCAGGAGCTTCAATAGTTGCTACATTAATTTTATTCTTTGTATGGCCAGTGGTATACGGAGCATTAGTAGGGTTTGGTGAAGCAATTATTTCTACAGGATCAATTGGAGCAGGTATATATGCATTCTTCAATAGATTATTAATACCTTTTGGATTACATCATGCATTAAATTCAGTATTCTGGTTTGATGTTGCAGGAATTAATGATATCGGTAAGTTCTGGGGAACTAGGGAAGGTGGAGTACTAGGTCAAACAGGTATGTATATGACTGGATTCTTCCCAGTAATGATGTTTGGGTTACCAGCAGCAGCTTTAGCAATGTATCATACTGCTAAAGATAATAAAAAGAAAGTAGTAGCTGGATTATTACTAGCAGCTGGATTAGCTTCATTCTTTACAGGTGTAACTGAACCATTAGAGTTTGCATTTATGTTCTTAGCTCCAGGGTTATATTTAATACATGCTGTATTGACTGGTATATCAGCAGCTGTTTGTGCTGCATTACCAGTAAGAGCAGGATTTAACTTTAGTGCTGGTTTTGTTGATTGGTTCTTAAGCTTTAAAGCACCATTTGCAGAAAATCCACTTTGGTTACTTGGAATTGGATTAATATTTGGTGTAATATACTATATCGTTTTTAGATTTGCAATTACAAAGTTTAATTTAAAGACTCCAGGTAGAGAAGATGATGATATCGATGGAGAAATGGATATTAAACTTGAAAATAATGATTTTACTGCAGTAGCAGAAACTATATTAAAAGGTCTTGGTGGAAAAGAAAATGTAGTAAGTATTGATAACTGTGTAACAAGATTACGTCTAGAAATTAAAGATAATACCAAGGTTAATGAAAAAGTTATTAAGTCAGCTGGTGTTGCTGGTATAATTAGACCAGGAAAAACAAATATACAAGTAATAGTAGGTACACAAGTACAATTTGTAGCTGATGAGTTAAAAAAATTATGTAAGTAATAGTTAGTAACTACTTAAAAGGTCGTACAGTTTTAGGATTGTACGACCTTTTTTATAATAATAAATATAAGTATACATATATATGCAGAATGTATTAATTGAATAAAAAGAAAAATAGTTTAATGAGATTAAGAGTATTATGAAAGGGATATAACACTATAAAAATAGTTAACTTAGCCTGGTGTATCAATATGAAATAAATAGAGAATAATGACGAAAAATAAAGAAAAATGATATTAAATTCATATAATGGGAAATAGCATTTAAGAATGCATAAGCTGCTGTGGTATTATAAATCATGTCCTCAGGGACAGCCGATAAGTCGAAAGACAAATCTTTAAAAACATTACAACAAAAAAATGTTGAAAAAGATGTTGACAAGAAAGTTTATTGGTGATAAGATAAGGAAGTCGCTTCGGTGCGACAGAGTAAATGGTCTTTGAAAATTGAACAGAATATAGTTAAAGTAAA
>NZ_JAASHD010000080.1:0-2979 GCF_019734375.1 Clostridium sp. K04 | reverse complement strand
TGAAAGCTGATGGAGTTACATATAGAGCTTGGGGAGAAAATATCGCTTATATAGGGGGAGTTTCAGACCCAACAGCATTAGCAAATCAATTTATGACTAACTGGATGAATTCACAAGGTCATAGAGAAAACATATTATCTACAAACTTTAGTAGTATTGGTGTAGGTGTATATAAGATAGGTAATAAGGTATATGCAACTCAAGAGTTTTACAAATAGAAAATAAATTTAGAATATATAATTAAATAGTACAATAATAGTAAGCTATAAGGTGATTTAAATATAATATCATCTTATAGCTTTTTTGTTATAGTCAAACCTTAAATTTATATTGGAATAAATGGTATTTTTTTTATAGAAAAAAATATAAAAATATAATATAATATATTTAATTGTAAAAAATAATAAATTCAAAAGAAAAAATGTATTAATAGGTCAATAATATGGAGGGAATATGGTAGATTATAGAGAGGTTTTTAGAAAAATGCCCATGCCAGTTTTATTTGTAAAATATAAATTAATCTCAAATGAGCAATTTAAAATGAAAATAGAATTTATTAATGAAGAAACACTTTCATTTTTGAATAAAACTTCTGAAGAGCTTATAAATAAGGAGTTTTTTGATATTTTACCAGAGTTTAAAGATGATAAAAATTTTACATATAAAATACAAAATATGGATAGTGATAATATAATATATACTAAATATGTTAGAAGTTTAAATAATTTTATTAAGATTACGATACAGAAAATAAATGATGAAAGCTTTATTTTTTATTTAGAATGTTGTATAGAAAAGAGAGTTCTAGATAATATCAAGAAAAAGGGTAATGTTTTCTTCGTTAAGGATAAAGATAATAAATACATGTATAGTAGTTACTCTTATAAAGAACTTTCAGGAAATGCTAATATAGATATTTATGGATTAACAGATTTTGATCTATATGGAGCGGAGATTGGAAGTAAATATTTTGAAGCAACTAAAGAGTTTATTGATTCAAAACAAACTTATACTAAAGAAAATTGCAATTTAAATAATAATGTGTATTTATTAAATAAATATTCAATATTGAGCGATGATGAAGTTGTAGGAGTTATAGGGGTTCTTGAAACTATTGAAGGGAAATTAGAAAGAATATCTGATGGTGGTGTTATTGCTGAAATATTAAATAATAGTTCGGAACATATAGTTTTTAAAGATGTTAATGGTATATATTTAGATTGTAATGATAGTTTTTTAAAAGATTTGAATGTTAAGCGTGAAGATATTATAGGAAAAGCTAATTGTAATGTAAAGGCTTTAAGTTCAATAAATGATAGTTCAATTAAAACAGACTTAGCAGTAATTAATGAAAAGAAAAGAATAATATATACTCAAGAAATAAATATTGATGAACAGGTTAAGGAGTTTGAAATTATTAAAGAACCATTTTTAGATAGTTATGGAAATGTAGCAGGAGTTATCGCAACAGGAAGAGATGTTTCTCATAGAAGAGAAATTGAAAAATTACAGCAAGAATTCTTTGCAAATATATCTCATGAATTAAGAACTCCTTTAAATTTAATTTTTAGTTCATTACAAATAATTAAATTTATTAAAAAGGAATCCTGTGAAAAAGCAAGGGAATTTAATAAATATATAAATATAATAGAACAAAATTCAAAAAGATTATTAAAGTTAGTTAATAACTTAATTGATTCTACAAAAATGAAGTGCGGATATTATAAATATAATCCCAAAAATGGGAATGTAGTAAGTTTCATAGAAGATATTTCTATGTCAGTAGCTGAATTTGCTAAACAAAATAATATTGATTTAATTTTTGATACTAATGTAGAAGAAAAAATAATGGCATTTGATTTTGAAAAGCTGGAAAGAATAATGCTTAATTTGCTTTCAAATAGTATAAAATATAATAAAGCAAATGGAAAAATAGAAGTATTATTAAATGATTGTGGTGATAGTTTTAATATAGCTGTAAGAGATACTGGAATAGGTATACCAAGTGATAAATTGGAATATATCTTTGAAAGGTTTAGGCAAGTTGAAAATAGACTTAGAAAGTCTAATGAAGGTAGTGGAATAGGCTTATCTCTTGTAAAGGACTTAATTGAAATACAGGATGGAATTATAGAAGTTAAAAGTGAACTAGGTATTGGTAGTGAGTTCAAAATAAAATTACCAGTAAAGGTTTTAAGTGAAGAGCATGATTTTAATAAAGAATATTTTGATAATGATTCTAACGATTTGGTTAAGAGGATGAATATAGAGTTTTCAGATATATATTTATAAATAATTAATATATAAATAAATAATAAAAGCAGCCACAAATTAAGAATTGTGGCTGCTTTAAGCTTTTTAAAACAATGGAATCATCTTCTTTCTGGAGTCATTATTAATTGGGCTATTCAATTAAAATTTGAGTACTATTATTTGCAGTTAATTCCTTTTTAGGTAACTCAATATTTAAAACGCCATTATCAAATTTAGCTTTAATTGAATCTTTATTTACATTGCTAATATAGAATCCTCTTGAAACTGAGCCATAGCTTCTTTCACGTCTTATATAATTATCTTTCTTTTCTTCAGATTCATTATTTCTTGTTGCAGAAATAGTTAAATAATTATTATTGTAATCAATTTTTATATCTTCTTTCTTAACACCAGGTAATTCAGCATGAACAATATATTCCTCTGGAGTTTCCTTTATATCAGTTTTGAAGCTTCCACTAGAATTAAATTCTGATAGCATATCATCATTAAAGAAATCATTGAACATGTCATTAATTGTTAATCCTCTACTATTTTCTCCATTATTAAATTTGAAAGGTACTAAACCAAACATACAAAGACCTCCTTATACTAAAAATTTAAATTTTAATTTAGCTAATTGAACTTACTCCCTAAAGTAATAGTTAGGAATGAAGTTCATTTAATAAATTAATTTTGTGAAAGTTCAAAAGTAGTTTTTACTAAGCT